>JBQEKJ010000042.1:5752-8199 GCA_052103835.1 Pauljensenia sp. | reverse complement strand
CCCACGCCCACCTCCCGGTGACCGACCAGCGGGAGGGGGCCGCCCTCGTCGAGGGCACACCGGGGCCGCGGCGGTCTCAGTTCACGCCTGCACCACCCAGGTCCAGCGCGGTCTGCACCCAGGGGAAGGCCCAGGTGAACAGGGCGTAGACCACCGCGGCGACCAGCACCAATGACTCCACGACCTTGAACCAGGTCGGCCCGGGCAGGTGCCGGAAGATCCATCCGTACATCGTGTGTTCCCTTCCTCTCGCCTCAGTCTGTGGGCTCGTCGAGGAGCTCCTGGGGAGCTCCCGTCGACTTCGGCGTCCACGACTCGAAGACCAGGTGGACGATGTAGCGCTCGGTGTTGCCGTACTCCGGATGGCAGGTGGTCATGGTCATCCACCGCTCGGTGGGCTGCTGCGAGAAGGTCGTGTCCCCCGGCACCGGCGCCACGACCCACACGGCGTCCGGGCTGACGATCTCATGCGTCTCCACGCGGTAGACGTAATAGGTGTCGGCCACCTCCACGACAACCTTGTCCCCCTGGACCAGGCGGTCGATGTGACGGAAGTTGTTGCCGTAGGTCCGCCGGTGGCCGGCGACGGAGAAGTTCCCGATCTCACCTGGCTGGGCGGTCTCCCCATAGTGACCGGCGTACCCGAGGTTGAGGACGTCGTTCGTCGTCCCCTGGGCCAGTGGCATCTTCATCCAGTCCCACGTGGGGATGTGGAGGACCCCGTACACGGCTCCCTCTGCCGGGGTCTGGACGGCAGGTGGCTCATCGGTGTGGCGTTCCCCCAGTCCGTCGGCGGCGGAGTGCTCCTGCTCGAACTGCGCCACCTGCTGGTCGCGCGGCCCCTCCACCTCCCAGCTGGTCCAGTAGAGCTGCCACACGGCGAACAGCGCGAGCACGACGGCCGCGGTGATGAGGATCTCCCCGACGACTCCCATGAGACCCACGAAGAAGCCGCCGCCCCGTCGGCGCCCACCCGCGCTCCCAGTCCTCGTCCTGGCGTGCTCAGCCATGGTCCTCCACTTGTGCGAACTTGATGCCCGGCTCCTGCGTGACGGCGCCGAAGTGCAATGCACTCTCCACGTCCACGTCCCATCCCAGCTGGTAGCGGGCGACGTACTGCAGGTAGATCTCGATTCTCCCATCGGAGGCGAGTGCCGTCTGCAGGGACTTCGGGTCGCCGATGGCGGAGACGACATAGGGCGGGGAGAAGCGCGCCCCGTCCACCAGGATGACGTTGCCGATGCAGCGGATGACGGTGCGCCCGTTCACACGCTTGCCCTGGACGGTCATCGCCTCCGCGCCACCAGCCCACAGGGCATTCATGACGTCCTCGATGTCCTGCTGGTGCACGACGAGGTCATCGGGCTTCGCCCCATCGGGGATCGGGTCCGCGGGCGCGTCCGTCAGTGTCACTGTCACCCCCGGTCCGGTCACGGCCACGCTGGAGAGCTGCAGGACGGATGTCGGCGCAGGCGAGGGGGTGGCCGCCGAGCTCGCGACCAACGCGTCGATCTGGCGCTGGAGGTCCTGGTTCCCGGACATCATCTCGTCAACGGCATCCTGCTGGTGGCGCACCAGTCCGACCAGTCCCACGTCCTGGGGAACCGCGCCCTGCCGTGCCGACATCGCAGAGAGGCTGAAGAGCAGACCAGAAGCCAGTGTCACCACGCCCACCGAGGCGGACGCACGCACGCGTCGTGACCGGCGACGTCGCCCGGCGGCCTGCTCCACCTCGGTGGCGGCGCGGCGTTCCTCGGATGCGGGCCCGGTTCGCCCGCCCTCCGACCTCCCGACCCCGCTGTCGGGGTCAGCCCGCCCGGTGCTGCCGGAGTCGTCGGTGCTCCGACCGTGGCCCGCGGATGCATGGGGGGATGCGGCCCGACCCTGTCGACGCGGCGGATAGGAAGGAGGCATGGGGGTCGCTGACCCCGCATCTGCGCCGGGATCGTCGGGTCCGGTGGGTTCACTCCCCATCTGCACCCCTTCCCGGGATCGAAACCGCCGCACTTTGGCCAAGATCGCCTCCGAGACTACGCTAGGACCGCAATCACCGCACTCGTGCGGTGTTCCCCGGGCGTGAGCGCCCGACGATCCGTGCAGGAGTGTCCCGTGGCCGAGTCCAAGAAGCGCAAGAAGGGCGGCGTGGACGCCTCCGACGACACCGACATCAAGTCGTGGACCGACGGCATCCCGCTGAGCCCCTCATGGTGGGCACCCGCATTCATCACCCTCATGGTGCTGGGGCTGCTGTGGCTCATGGTCTACTACGTCTCCGGTGGGTCCTACCCGATCCCCGGCATCGACTGGGTGAACATCGTCATCGGGATCGGCATCATGATGGTCGGGTTCCTCATGACGCTCAGGTGGCGCTGAGACCCGACCCCAGGTCCTCCAGGAGGGGGCGCCCCCCACCCCGGGGGGCCCCCCCCCCGGCAAACGCAGCCCCC
>JBQEKJ010000042.1:0-5742 GCA_052103835.1 Pauljensenia sp. | reverse complement strand
GGGCCCTCCGCCGCCTCGGTGGCGGCCGCCCCCCCCCCCACGCCCCCCCGGGGGGGCCCCCCCCCTCGGCGGCCCGCCCCTCCTGCTGTCGCCGGCTGCCCCCCGTCCCGGGCCGTCCCGGCCACAACCGGGCCACGTTGTCCACACCCCTGTCCACAACTGGGGAAAACAACACCGATGTGTTTCACCCCTTCGGTCAGGGCTGTCGTCAGGATTCGGCACCGCCCTCGTCAGTGCAGGAGCAGCGCATAGGACCCCGCCACCAGACCCGCCAGGACCAGTGCCATGGCGGCGGCGGCCAGCGCGGTGACCCCGGCCTGCGCCCGTTCCGTCATCCCGCGACGCGGCCGCGCCAGGAGCATGAACGCCCAGGACACGAGCAGGCCGGTCACCAGGCCGCCGACATGTGCCTGCCAGGAGATGCCCGGGGTGATGAACCCGTAGACCAGGTTGATGCCCAGGAGGACCAGCACCGAGGTCGTGTCCGCGCCGTTCAGCCGCTGGAGGACGAACACGGCGGCGAACAGACCGAAGACCGCACCCGAGGCACCCACCGTGGCCGTCTGCCACGTCGAGGGGTCCACGAAGCACCACAGGAGCACCGCCAGCGACCCGCCCACGGCGCTGAGCACGTAGAGCGCAGCGAAACGCCAGTGCCCCATGACGCCCTCCAGGGAGCGTCCCACCCAGTACAGGGCGAGCATGTTGAAGCCGATGTGCCACAGGGAGGCGTGCAGGAACGCCGTGGTGAGGAAGCGCCACGGCTGGTGGTAGCCGACCACCGGGGCGAAGAGGAAGGCCCGCTCGGCTGCGGGTGAGACCCACCCGATCACGTAGACGAGCACGCAGGCCGCGATGATCCCGAGCGTGACCACGGGAGATCCCGCGGGCACCCTCCGGCGGACCTGGCGGGCGCAGTCCACGCAGATGGAGCGCACTTCCGTGGGCACGGAGCACGCCGAGCACATGGGCCGGTTGCACCGCTTGCAGTAGTCGACCGCGCGCACCCCGGGGTGGCGCGGGCACTCCGGCGCCGACGTGGGCTCGGAGCGCTGCCCGTACTGGGGGATCCCGCTCATGGTCCCTTCCCTCCTCATTGACGAGGGCGTCGCCGCCCCGTTGGTGCTCCCACCGCCGGGCGGCGGACCGCCCGGGCCGTGACCCCTGCCCCCCGGCACGAGGCACGACGTGGAGGGGGCGGGGCGCTCAGCCCCCCGCCCCCACCACCAGCGCCCGGGGCGGGCTCAGTCGGTGACGGTCACCGAGTTGATGACGACGTCGGTGACCGGCTTGTCATTGCGCCCCGTGGGGACTGCGACAATGGCATCGACGACGTCCTTGGAGGCCTGGTCGACGACCTTGCCGAAGATCGTGTGCTTGGCCTGCAGCCACGGCGTGGGGGCAACCGTGATGAAGAACTGCGAGCCGTTGGTGCCGTGCCCGTTGCGCTTGCCGGCGTTGGCCATGGCCAGCACGTAGGGCTCGGTGAAGGTCAGCTCGGGGTGGATCTCGTCGTTGAACTCGTAGCCCGGCCCGCCCACGCCCTGCCCGAGGGGATCCCCGCCCTGGATCATGAAGCCCGGGATGATGCGGTGGAAGATCACGCCGTCGTAGAGGGGCTGCGTGGTCTTCTGGCCGGTGGCGGGGTGGGTCCATTCGCGTTCGCCCCGGGCGAGCTCGACGAAGTTCTTGACGGTGTTGGGTGCGTGGTCGGGGAACAGCTCGACGGTGATGTCACCCATGGTGGTGTGCAGTGTGGCTTCCATGCACCCATCGTCCCAGATCTGCGCCCCGTGGGCACGCCCACGGGGCGCTCGGGGCACGCGGATGGGCTGCAGCTCACAGCTGATCGGTGCACAATGGGTGACAAGCATCGCGTCCGGGCGGGCGCGAGGAGATTCCCACGACTGCGGAGGCATCATGGCCAAGACTCAGAGAATCGATCCGGACCAGCTGAAGGCCGACGCGCGGGTCCTCCGTGACGCCGTCACCGACCAGGCCGGACGCGCAGCACTGCGTGCCGCCGACCTGGCAGGCCAGGGGATCGAGTGGGCAGCACCGCACGTGCAGCATTCATGGGACAAGACCGTCGAGAAGGCGACCCCCGTGATCTCCGAGGCGGCGACACGCGCACAGGACGCGGCCGACCACGCCAGGCCCTTCCTCGATGACGTCCACGGGAAGGTCGTGGAGGACTACCTGCCCCGCATCAACAAGGCGGTCACCGACGCCACAGCGGCGGCCACCACGGACGCCGACCTGGCAGAGCGCGCACGTCTGGTCCGCGAGGCCTCCACGCGGGCCCTGGTCACTCCGACCACCCCCGCCCGCAAGCGTCATCGCCTGCTCAAGGCCTTGGGCTGGACAACCGTGGGCGTCTCCGCTGCCGGGCTGGGTTACCTGCTGTGGCGTCGCAGCCAGCCGATCGAGGATCCGTGGGCCGAGGAGTACTGGGCCGATCTGGAGACGGAGAACCCGGTCCCCGACGTCCCCGTCGAGAAGGCGGACGAGGCCCCGGCCGATGGGGCTGCCGCCACCGAGACCTCCGACGAGGACTCCGACAAGG
Organism: Pauljensenia sp.; assembly: GCA_052103835.1. Classification (GTDB taxonomy): domain Bacteria; phylum Actinomycetota; class Actinomycetes; order Actinomycetales; family Actinomycetaceae; genus Pauljensenia. Next base: position 3,176 of record JBQEKJ010000042.1, on the reverse strand, counting down.
ACTGAACGCATCCGATCGGTCGGCGAGCGCCGCTCACCACTGATCCGGGACCACCGGTCCACCAGGAACGACACGTGGGGCCCGGGAGCTGTGCTCCCGGGCCCCACTGCTGTCCCCGACGCCCGCCCGGGCCGGGGCAGTTCGGATGGACGGTCAGCCCATGATCCCGACGATCTCCCCGATGAGGCGCAGGTTGAGGACGGTCAGCACGGCCGTGGAGGCCCAGCCCAGGACGGAGACGATCCGGGCGTTCGCGAAGCGCTCCCCCATGATCTTCTTGGAGGAGGTGAACCACACCAGCGGCACCATGGACACCGGCAGCGCGATGCAGAGGAACACCTGCGAGTTCACGAGGAGCGCATCCAGGGCAGCCTCGTCCCCGCCGTAGATGATCGTGCAGATCACCACGGGGATGACGGCGATGAGACGGGTGATGACGCGGCGGAACCACAGGGGCACCCGCAGCCGGATGAAGCCCTCCATGACCACCTGGCCGGTCAGTGTGCCGGTGATGGTGGAGTTCTGGCCCGAGGCCAGCAGCGCCACCGCGAAGAGGGTGGACAGGACGGGGCTCGCAACCGCCCCGGCGATCGCATTGTCCTGGAGGGCTGCGTAGAGGGACCCGAAGGTCGACAGATCGCTCTCGGTCCCGAAGAACAGGGCCGCGCCGAGCAGGAGGAGGAGGCAGTTGATGACGAAGGCCGCGGAGAGCTGCAGGTTGGAGTCCCAGGTCGCGAAGCGCACGGCGCGGGCCTTTTCCTTCTCGTCGGCTCGGTCATACGCGCGTGACTGGACGATCGCGGAGTGCAGGTAGAGGTTGTGGGGCATCACCGTGGCGCCCACGATGCCCAACGCCATGTGCAGTTCGGAGGGTTGGAGGATCTGGGGGGTGGGGATGAACCCGAGGGCCACCTGGCCCAGGTCGGGTGAGGCGATCCAGACCTCGTACACGAAGACGACCATGATCGTGACGATCAGGGTCGCCACGATGGCCTCGATCTTGCGGAAGCCGATCTGCATGAGCAGCAGCAGGACGAAGACGTCGAAGACGGTGAGCAGCACGCCGACGACGAGGGACATCCCGAAGAGCAGGTGCAGGGCGATGGCCGCGCCGATGACCTCGGCGATGTCGGTCGCCATGATCGCGAGCTCGGCGACGACCCAGAGCACGATGCCGAGCCGACGGCCGGTGTGCGCCCGGGTGGCCTGGGCCAGGTCGAGGCCGGTGACGATGCCGAGCTTGGCCGCCATGTACTGCAGGAGCATGGCCACCAGGCTGGACAGGAGGATGACGCTGAGGAGCATGTACCCGAACTGGGACCCGCCCCCGATCGAGGTCACCCAGTTGCCGGGGTCCATGTACCCCACAGCAACCAGAGCGCCGGGGCCTGAGAAGCGGGCCAGGGTACGCCAGAACCCCGCACCTTCCGGGGGGATCTCGACGGTCCCGTTGATCTCCTGCAGTGAGGGGCCGTTGGCGGGGCGGATCAGACCCGATCCCCGGTCCTCTTTCTCCTGTGCGTCAAGCGCAGCTGGGATGGCCATGGCTCTCCTCGGGCGTCGTACTGATGGTGACAAGAGTGTTCTACCACTCGAATCATCGATTTCGTATACCCGAAGTCTCGATGTGATGCACTGTCCTCGCCCGGAATCCCCCCGAGGATGCTCCGCTCAGTCCCGGCGTCGAAGTCCGCTCAGTTCTTCGCTGAGGTCCGTCGGCTCTCCGGCCGAGGTCCGTCCCTTGCACTGCCCCGCCGGGGTGTGCCCAGGGGCCGTCGGTACGCCCGAGGACAGCAGGGCACCGACACCTGTGTCACGCGGCCGCGAGGAGACGCCGCCCCAGTGGCCGTGCCGACTCGGATCCCGCCAGGACCACGACCGTCCCGACGATGCCGAAGACCACGACACCCACGACCGCACCGAGCGCGCCCTGGCTGGCCAGCACGGGGGAGATGAACAGCAGCCCCAGGCCCAGGGAGCCCATGGTGACCGCGAGCGCCGGCACGGCGACCTCCGTACGACGCGTGGAGTCCAGGAAGCGGGTCGGCGCACCCATCGACACCAGTGCGGAGGTCTCCCCGATCCCGTCGATGACACGGATGGACTGGTTGACGGCAGTGGACATCGCGGCGAGCACGAACGTGATCCCCAGGGTGAGCAGCATCCCTGTGGAGATGTCGCCCATCATCACCGCATCGTCCCCGGTTCCGGACCCGCTCCCACCGCTGTTCCCCATCGCCTGGAACACCGGGTGGAGGACACCCACGACGAAGCCGACCATCGCCACCGAACCGAAGGACCGCCACACGGAGCGCGGATCGTCCATGACACGACGCCCCGCCAGGAGCATCCGCGGGCTGCGTGCCGCGCGCACCATGATCCTGCCCAGCACACCGATGCACCAGGTCCCCACGACGTTGGTCAGCGCGAACACCACGGCGAGGAACCCCATGAGCACGCCCATGGCCGCGGCCGGACCGAACCCCATGAGGGCCTGGGCCGGTCCGATCCACACCAGGACCAGCAGCACCGTCGCCACGACCCCCACCGGTGACACCTTCTGCGCCTCCGAGCGCCGGGCGACACCCAGCGGTGTGATGGCGACCCGCCGCAGGGACATCCAGGCGCTGGCAGCACCCAGGAGCACCATCACCAGTGCCGACGCGAGGAGCACCCAGGGACCCACCCACATCTCCGCAATTCCCAGCGGTGTGCGCTGGAACGTGACCAACCCCCACAGGGGCAGGGTCACGGCATAGAGCAGGCTGCCCACCACCACTCCGGAGACGGCGCGCATCGTCGTCTCCAACACGGAGGCGGCCTTGGTGGCGGCGGGCGCCAGACCGATCAGCCGGAGTACCGCCAGGTCCCGTGCGCGTCTGGACAGTCCCAGGCGCGCTGCTGCGGCCCCCATGGAGAGGGCGGGCACGACCAGCAGCACGGCGGCGAACAGCGCCAGGAAGACATACAAGGGCTCACCCATGAGCGTGTTCGTCGGGACCCTGGACCGGCTCAGGAAGGCCCCCACTCCCCCGATCACCGCCAGGAGGACGGCATGGGGAAGCGCGAAGGCGAGCACGGCCAGCACCGCGGTGGCGCGGTCCCTTCCGCGCATGAGGGCCCGTGCGGCCACGAGGGAGGGGCTCATCGTCCTTCTCCGAACGCATTGGTCGAAC
>JBQEKJ010000041.1:11463-12667 GCA_052103835.1 Pauljensenia sp. | reverse complement strand
GGCGGCATCCGCATCATTGACGCCGACGACCTCTCCGAGGTCGCGGATCTGCCCCTGGAGGGCTTCAACCGCCTCAACACCTTCGGCGACGGGGAGCACGTGCTCGTCTCCACCGAGGGCGGTTTCCAGGTGCTCTCCACAGGCGCCGGCGGCGGGAGCGCTGCACTGACGGATCTGGTCTTCCCGGCGACCACGCCGGGACATGTGGTCCGCCACGCCGGGCACACCTTCCTCTTCGACGACGGCACCGGCGACATCACCGTCCTCGACAGCACCGCACTGGGTGCCTCCGCTGACGACACCGTCACCACGCTGCCCGAGGGCACGGTCGTGCACTCCGAGGCCGCCCACCACGGGGTCGCGGTGGAGCTGGAGGACGGGAGCCTGGTGCGGACCCTCGGCGACTCCGAGTCCCGCAGTGGTGCGCTCCTCCAGGACGCCTCGGGGACCGAGATCAGTCGGATCGAGACCTGCCCCAGTGTCCACGGCGAGGGCGTGGCCGCCAATGAGGCTGTCGTGCTGGGCTGCGAGGACGGCGTGATCCTGCTCCGGGACGGAGCCTGGGAGAAGATCCCGAGTCCCGCCGGCGACTACGGCCGCGTCGGCAACACCTTTGTCGCCGAGGGTTCCCCGATCGCCGTGGTCGACCACCGCACCGACCCCGATGCGGAAGGCGTGGTCCTGGACCAGCTCGGGTTCGTGGACACCGGGGCCGCCACCTTCGACGTCATCGACATGCCCGAAGGCGTGCAGTACACGTGGCGCGGTGTCGGGCGCGACGAGGCGGGCAACGCATGGGTGCTCGGGACCGATGGTTCCCTGCACCACGTCGACGTCGCCACGAGGTCACTCACCGACTCGATCCCGGTGGTGGCCGCGTGGGAGGGGCCTGAGCCCTGGCAGCAGGCCCATCCCGCCCTGGTCGTGGACGGTGACACGGCCTGGGTGACCGAGCCTGCCACCCAGAAGGTGCACAAGGTGGATCTCAGCGATGGCACCGTGACCTCCGTGGACGTCGGCGTGGCACCGAACGAGGTCGCCCTGGTGCGAGCCAGCTGACCACACGGGCGGGGGTGCGGGGGCCGGGTGCATGCGCGCCCGGCCCCCGTCTGCGTGGATGTCGTCATCCCAGTCATTCTCGCGACACGCGCCCGTGTCGAGGCACGCCCCCGTCACACCCCGAGGCACGCCTCGCAAGCCTCAC
>JBQEKJ010000041.1:0-11363 GCA_052103835.1 Pauljensenia sp. | reverse complement strand
GCGGACTCGTTGAGGACTCGTTGAGGACTCGACACACGCGGAATGCGAACCCGATGTCTCCCGGTCGCCCAATGCGGCATCCGCTCGGCGCGACGGCTGTGAGGTGTGCACTCGACGCCGTTCCGGCCCCGATCTCGTGGATTGTGGCCGCGAGTGCACATCCCATCGCCCTCCATGCAGTCGAATCCCCGGCGCGGAGCCGTCACGAGGCAGTTGAGGAGCAGGGCGCGCTCCGGTGGATGTCTCGACACACAGATCTGCCCACGTCGGCACGCACAACCTGCCCCGACAGGAGACGGAGACTCACCTCGCGCACCACCCGAACCGGACTCTTGACCGGGCAGGCCCCAACAGGAGAGGGAGACTTGAGAAGTGACCAGTTACCCGCCTCCCACCACCGGCAAATGCCCAACAAGTCAGGGAGACTCACCGCACCACGCACACGAGGCGTGCCTCAGCGGTCCAGGGAGGCGTGCCTCGAGGGGTTGATGAGGCGTGCCTCGGGCCCCCAGGGAGGCGTGCCTCGGGCTTCCAGGGAGGCGTGCCTCGGCGGGGAGGGGCGGTACGGGGCCGGCGATCAGGCGATGCGGTCGACCATGAGGTGGGCGAAGGCCTGCAGGGCTTCCTTGGGCTCGCCCTCGGGCAGGGGCTCCAGGGCCGCCACTGCGTCATCGGCCCACTGCTGGGCCAGGGCGCGGGTCTCCTCGATGACGTCGTGCTCACGCAGGCGCGTGACCACCGCGGCCAGGGCCTCGTCAGAGCTGAGGTCCCCGGCCAGGTCCGCGAGGATCCCGGCCCCGTCCTCGTCCAGGGTCCCCTGTGTCCCCCGGCGCCGCAGGAGCAGCACCGGCAGGGTGTCCACGCCCTCGCGCAGGTCGGTTCCCGGGGTCTTGCCCGACGTCTCCTCGGTGGAGACCAGGTCCAGGACGTCGTCGGCGACCTGGAAGGCCACGCCGATCCGTTCCCCGAAGGTGGCCACGACCCCGGCGACCTCCAGGCCCGCACCCCCGTGGAAGGCCCCGAAGTGGGCAGCTGCCGACAGCAGAGAACCCGTCTTGTCAGCCAGCACGTGGACGTAGAAGTTCACCGCATCGCTCTCCGGCAGCGGCCCGAAGGTCTCGTCCAGCTGACCCAGGCACAGTCGCTCGAAGGTATCGGCGTGGTAGGACACCGAGTCGGGGCCCAGCTGGGCGATCAGCTTCGAGGCCCGCGCGAAGAGCACGTCGCCGGCCAGGATGGCCCGGTTGTTGCCCCAGATGTGCTGCGCGGAGGGAACCCCGCGACGGGTGGGTGCGGAGTCCATGACGTCGTCGTGGTACAGGGACGCCAGATGGGTGAGCTCCATGGCCGTGGCTGCGGCGATGACATTGCCGGACACCGCCAGCTCCGGGTCCCCCAGCTGCGCACACACCAGGGTGAGCAGGGGTCGGATCCGCTTCCCCCCGGCCCGCGCCAAGTGCGAGGTCAGTTCGTCGACGAGGTCGCGCGAACCGCGCACCGCATCCTGGAGGGACGACTCGACGGCCTCAAGGGCCGGGGCGATGCGCGCCTCGAGGCCTGGTGCGTGGAGGTCGGGGGGAGTGGATGTCACGGGAGGAGAACGACCACCTGATTGAGGAGGGACAGGACCGGGTTCGGGAAGACACCCAGCACGATCGTACCCAGAGCACACACCCCCACCGCAACTGCAGTGAATCCTTCGGAGCGCACGACCACGGTCCGCTCGGCGGGTTCGGTGAAGAACATGAGCTTGACCAGGCGGAAGTAGTAGAACGCGGTGACGGCCGAGCACACCAGTGCCACGACCACCAACCACCCCAGACCACCCGCGAACCCATCCGCGAAAACCACGAACTTGCCGATGAACCCGGCGGTGAGCGGGATGCCCGCGAACGACAGCAGGAAGATGAGCATGGCACCCGCCGCGAAGGGCGAGCGCTTCCCCAGCCCGGCCCAACGCTCCAGCGTGCCGACCTCGCCACCCGTGGCACCCTCGGTGTCACGGGAACGCACCAGAGTGGCCACCGCGAAGGCGCCCACCGTGGCCAGCCCGTAGGCCAGGACATAGAAGAGCACGGCCCCCGCGGACCCCCTGTGCACCGAGAGCACCCCGATGAGGATGAACCCGGCGTGGGCGATGGAGGAGTAGGCGAGCATGCGCTTGACGTCGTCCTGGACGATGCCGGCGAAGGTGCCCACGACCATGGTCAGCAGCGCCACCACGGAGAGGACCCCGATGAGGTCCCACTCCAGCTGGGCCGCCACCGTCTGGTAGAAGCGCAGCAACGCGCCGAAGGCCGCGACCTTCACGCCCGCCGCCATGAAACCGGTGATGGGGGTCGGTGCACCCGTGTACACATCCGGGGTCCAGGCGTGGAAGGGTGCGGCGCCGATCTTGAAGAGCAGGCCCACGACCACCAGGAAGACACCCGCCACGACCAACCAGTCCATGCCATTGGTGGTGGGCAACGCGGTGGCGACCTCGGAGATCTTCAGCGAACCGGAGTAGCCGAACAGCAGCGCGGACCCCATGAGCAGGAACGCGGAGGCGAAGGCGCCCAGCAGGAAGTACTTCAGCGCCGCCTCCTGGGAGAGCTGGCGGCGCCGGCGCGCGGTGGCGGTGAGGATGTAGAGCGGCAGCGACATGACCTCGAGCGCCACGAAGAGCGTGATGAGGGAGTCCGCGGCCGGGAACACCATCATGCCGCCCAGGCTGAAGAGCACGAGAGGGAAGACCTCGGAACGCTGGTAGCCCTTGCGCAGGGTCAGTTCCTCGTCCCCGGAACCGGGGCGGTCCGAGGGCTGCCCGGCGAACGCGCCGTCACCGACCTGGGTGCGGTCCGCGATGACGAGGAGTGCGAGGAAGCCGACGCAGGCCAGGATGAACTGGGAGGCGAGGGTGAGTGGGTCCTCGATGTACTCCCCCAGTGACGAGGGCGCCGCCACCACGTCGCGCCACCGCAGGGCGATGGCGGCCGCGGCCAGGAGGGTGGCCAGGAGGGAGAGCCCGATGCCGATGGGACGGCGCAGGCGCTGGGGTGCGAAGGCCTCGACGAGGACCCCGATGACGGCACCCCCGAGCACGATGAGGACCGGTGTGAGTGAGGCCCACCCGATGGGGGGTGCCGTCATCTCTGCGGTGCTGAGCAGGTTCACTTCGTGCTCCCTTCGTCAGCAGCGGCAGGCGTGCTGACCGTGTGCGACGCGGTGGCCTGGGCGGAGGAGGCTGCGAGGGCCACCACCGTGTCCTCGGCCACCGGGGTCAGGGCCCCGACCAGCGGGGCGGACCAGATGCCCAGCACGGCCATGGCCGCGATGAGCGGGGTGACGACCGTCTTCTCGCGGACGTCCATGTCGGGGACGTCGCGGTCCTGGGGCTTCGGCCCCGTGAAGAGGCGCTGGTAGGGCAGGAGGATGTAGAGGGCGGCGATGATGACGCCGAGGACCGCCAGGACGGCCAGCGGCACGCTCACCGAGTAGGTGCCCACCAGGACCAGGTACTCCGGGACGAACCCGGAGAGGCCGGGCAGTGCGACCGAGGCCAGGCCCGCGACCAACCATGTGCCCGCGATCAGCGGCGTCACCCGCTGGAAGCCCCCGTAGGTGGCGATCTCGCGCGATCCCCCGCGTTCGGTGAGGAATCCGGAGATCAGGAACATCGCGGCGATGGAGACCCCGTGGGCGACCATGTAGAACATGGCGCCCGTCAGGGCCACCGAGGAGCCGATGAAGATGCCGAGCACCATGAACCCGAAGTGGGACACCGAGGTGTAGGACACCAGACGCATGAGGTCCTTCTGGCCGATGGCGGCCAGTCCGCCCCACAGGATGGAGAGCACGGCCAGGGCGCACAGCACCCAGCGAGCCTGGGACGCGGCGTCGGGCAGCAGACGCAGGCACAGGGTGATCATCCCGAAGGTGCCGATCTTGTCGAGCACGCCGACCAGGAGGACCGAGGTGCCCGGTCGGGACGCGCCAGCGGTGTCGGGCAGCCAGGTGTGCACCGGCACCATCGGGGCCTTGATCGCGAAGGCGATCATGAATCCGACGAAGATCCCCATCTGGACGCCCGAGGAGAGCCCCGGGACCACCTGGGAGGCGGTGTCGAGGCGGAAGAGGGTCTCGGAGCGCTCGGGCGCCAGGGCCCACATGGCCACCAGTCCGCCCAGCATCGCCAGACCACCGGCCAGGGAGTAGAGCAGGAACTTCAGGGCTGCGGCCCGTCGGCGCCCAGGATCGCCCACACCGAAGCGGCCGATCATGAAGTAGAGCGGGATCAGCATGGCCTCGAAGGCGATGTAGAAGACCACGACGTCGAAGGCCGCGAAGATCATCACCATGAAGGCCTCAAGGAGGAGGACCAGGGCGGCGTAGGAGCCGCCCTCGGACCCGCCCTCGTCCTCGCGCCAACCGGCGAGCAGCACCAGGGGGACCAGGGCGGTGGCCAGCAGCACCATCACCAGGCCCAGGGCGTTGACGCCCAGGGCCCAGGAGACGCCGATCTGGGGGATCCAGCGTGCGGTCTCCACGAGCTGGTAGGTGCCCGCGTCCGCCCAGTCGAAGGTGGTGGCCGCGATGACGGCGAGCACCAGCTCGACGAGCGAGACGCCCAGGGCGATGGCCCGGCCACGCTGACGCAGGGCCGGCACGAGGCCGACGAGGGCGGCGGCGAGCGCCGGGATGACGACAAGGATCGTCAGCCACGGGGTGGAGGCGTGGACGAGATCGGTGATTTCCATGAGTTCTCCTCCCGCCCTCACAGCCGGAAGCCGAGGACGATCGCCAGGGCGAGGAGGACCCCGCCCAGGATGTAGGACGCGTAGGTGCGGACGTAACCCGTCTGGGTCGCCGCCACCGCGTGCCCGGTCTGGCGGGCCGCCACGGCCACGCCGTTCACTGCACCGTCGACGACCACGCGGTCGCCCACGGTGGCTGCCTCCACCAGGGCCACGCCCGGAGCCATGAACACGGACTCGTTGAAGCGGTCCTGGTAGAGGTCGTCGCGGGCCGCCATGGTCAGGGCATTGCCGGCGGGCACCGCGGTGGGCACCTCGGCCGCGCCGTAGCGCCTCCAGGCCAGCCACGCGCCCACGACCACCAGCACGAGGGTCGCGACCTGGATGACGGGCACCGGCAGCACGGGTTCGGCGTGCTCGGTGGCCCCGATCGCCGGGGCCAGCCAGTTGGTGAAGGCACTGCCGATGGACAGGAGCCCACCGATGAGGGCGGCACCGATGGCCAGGATGATCATCGGCACGGTCATCAGGGGCGAGGACTCGTGGGGGTGCACGGGAGCGCCCTCTGCCTCGGTGGTCCAGCGGGCCTTGCCGTGGAAGGTCATGAAGAACAGGCGCGACATGTAGAAGGCGGTGATGCCCGCACCGATGAGCGCCACCAGCCCGTAGACCCAGCCGGTCCAGGGGGCAGCGGCGTTCCCGAAGGTCGAGGACGCGAAGGCGGCCTCGATGATCTTGTCCTTGGAGAAGAACCCGGAGAACGGCGGGACACCCAGGATGGCGAGCCAGCCGAAGGCGAATGTCGCCCAGGTGACCTTCATGGCGGTGCGCAGCGCGCCGAAGCGGCGCATGTTGACCTGGTCTCCCATGCCGTGCATGACGGAACCGGCGCCGAGGAACATCAGGGCCTTGAAGAAGCCGTGGGTGAACAGGTGGAAGATCGCGAAGGCCCAGCCGATGGGGCCGAGTCCCGCACCCAGCATCATGTAGCCGATCTGGGACATGGTGGAGGCGGCCAGCACCTTCTTCATGTCGTCCTTCGCGCAGCCGACGACCGCGCCGAAAAGCAGGGTGATCGCACCGACGAGGGCGACCGCCGTGGCGGCCACGGGGGCGGCCTGGAAGACCGCGCCGGAGCGCACCACGAGGTAGACGCCGGCAGTCACCATGGTGGCGGCGTGGATCAGGGCGGACACCGGGGTCGGGCCGGCCATGGCATCCCCGAGCCAGGCCTGCAGGGGGAACTGCGCGGACTTGCCACACGCAGCCACCAGCAGGAAGAGCCCGATGAGCGTGGCCTGGGCCTGGGGAAGGGTGGCGACGCCCTCGTTGACGGTGAGGAAGTCGACCGAGGAGAGGTGTGCGAACATCGCCATCATGGCCAGCAGCAGGCCGACGTCGCCCACGCGGTTCATGACGAAGGCCTTCTTGGCGGCCGTCGCATTGGCGGGCACGTGGTTCCAGAACCCGATGAGCAGGTAGGAGGCCAGGCCGACCCCCTCCCAGCCGACGAAGAGGACGGCGTAGGAGTCTGCGAGGACCAGGGTGAGCATCGCCGCGATGAAGAAGTTCAGGTAGGCGAAGAAGCGGCGCCGGTCCGTGTCGTGCTCCATGTAGGCCACGGCGTAGACGTGGATGAGGGAACCGACGAAGGTCACCAGCATGACGAAGGTCATCGACAGCGGGTCCACCAGCAGGCCGACGTGGACGCTGAAGTCGCCCGCCGGGATCCAGGTGAAGAGCTGGGAGTCCAGGCGGCGCCCTTCTGCGGGCAGGCCGAGCATCTGGACCAGGATGATGACGCCGAGGAGGAACGAGGTCCAGGAGGCGAGGACGCCGAGCCAGTGGCCCCAGCGGTCGCTGCGCCGCCCCAGCAGCAGGAGGAGGATCGCGGAGGCCAGTGGCACCACGATCATCAACCAGGCCAGGGATGCCGCGCCCGTGGCCTGGGTGGGGGCCACCGGTCCGGCGGCCTCGGCCGCGAGGAGTGGGAGGTTGTGGGAAATCACGTCTGCTCCGCCCTCAGTTCTTCAGCAGGTTGACGTCGTCGACACTCGTGGTGCCGCGCGACTTGAAGATGGACACGATGATCGCCAGACCGACGACGACCTCCGCGGCGGCGACGACCATGACGAAGAACGCCATGACCTCCCCCGCCACATTGCCGTGGATCCGGGCGAAGGTGACGAGCACCAGGTTGGAGGAGTTGAGCATCAGCTCCACGCCCATCAGTGAGATCACCGCGGACCTGCGCACCAGCACGATGACCGCGCCGATCGCGAACAGGATCGCGGCGAGCACCAGGTAGTTGGCCATGCTCATTCCTTCTCCTCACCTTCCACATGCGTGTGGGCGGCGTGTGAACCGGCGCCGGACACGTGGTCCGTGCCGGGTTCACCCGCGTCCGGCGCGTCCTGGGCGGTCGTGGCGGCAGAGGCGCCGGCGGCGTCCCCACTCTCACCCTTCTCGTCGGGGACGACGGTGTCGCCCTGGACGGAGGTGTCGCCGGGGGCGGCACTCCCCTCCGGACCACCGTCGGGGCTGGCCTCCGGAGCCGCTTCGGCATCGTCGTGGGAGACCGGCTGGTCCAGGCCCTCGGGGGCTGCCGGTCCGGGCATGCCCCAGGAGCCGGAGCGCGGGACGGACCCGGAGGACGAGGCACCGAAGGGTGAGTCAACGGAGCCGCCACTGCGCATGAGCTGCAGCGCCGCGGCCACGTCGGGCTCGACCTGACCGATGCTCCGGTCCAGGCCACGCACACGCAGGACGCGGGGCACGGACTCCTCCACGGGACCCAGCGTGTCGCCGGCGATTGCGGGGACGTCCACCGCATTGGAGGTCGCGTACACGCCCGGGGCGGGCAGCTGCCCGATCCGGCGTCCGGACTCAGTGAAGGCACGCAGCTTGGCGCGTGCGGTGGAGTGCTGGTTGACCTTGGGGCCGAGGCGGTCGGTGTGGGTGAGGAGCATGGCGCCGATGGCGGCAGTGATGAGGAGTGCGCCGGAGAGCTCCATGGAGAACCAGTGGTCCTGGAAGAGCGTGGTGGCCAGCGCGGTGATCGGCTCATTGGAGTAGGGGTCGTCCCCACCGAGGCCCACGGCCTCCCCCACCTGCGTGTGCCCGATGACGCCCACGAGGATGACGGCCAGACCGAGACCACCCAGGCAGGCCGCGACGATGTGTCCGCGCTTCTGGCGCTGGTACTCGTCCGAGGCGCCGATACCGATCATCATGATGACGAAGAGGAACAGCATCATGATGGCGCCGGTGTAGACGACGATCTGGACGGCTCCCAGGAAGGGCGCACCCTGGGCGATGTAGAGGATGGCGAGTCCCAGCATGACGCCCACCATGCAGATGGCGGCGTAGGCGGCCTTGCGGAAGAAGAGCACGCCGAGAGCGCAGACCACCATCACGGTGGCCACGCACCAGAAGAGGATCGCCTCCCCCGTGCTCCCCATCGCGGGCCATGAGGCCGAGATGTTCACAGCGATGCCTCCTCTGGCGTGGACTGGACCGCCTGGGCGGTGGCCAGCGACGGGTCGTCGGGACGGTTCGCCGCGACCCAGTCGATCTGGGCCTGCGTCGGTCCCGTCACGCGACCGCGGTAGTAGTCCCCGTCCGACAGTCCCTGGACCATCGGGTGGGGCGGGGCCAGCATGCCGTCCTCGAGGGGCGTCAGCAGGTCCTTCTTCTCATAGATCTCCGTCTCGCGGTCGTACTCGGCGAGCTCGAAGTCATGGCCCATGGTCAGCGCACGGGTCGGGCAGGCCTCGATGCAGAACCCGCAGAAGATGCACCGCAGGTAGTTGATCTGGTAGACCTTGCCGAATCGCTCACCCGGGCTGTGCTGTGCCTCGGGCGTGTTGGACCCCGCCTCGACGAGGATGGCGTCTGCCGGGCAGGCCCACGCGCACAGCTCGCAGCCGATGCACTTCTCCAGCCCGTCGGCGTAGCGGTTGAGGTGGTGGCGGCCGTGGAACCTCGGCTGCACGAACGGGCCCTCGAAGGGGTACTGCTCGGTCACCGTGGGGCGGAACATCGAGGAGATGGTCACCCCGTAGCCGGCGACCGGAGCGAAGAACTCCCCGATGGGGCCACGCGGGTCGTGCTCGTAGAGCATCTCGTCGTCGTGGGACTTGTCGTCACTCATCGCTGTCCTCCTTCGAGGCTGCGCCGGATTCGGTCCGTGCCGATGAGGACACGGTGGCCGCGATCGGTGCCCGCCCCGCGCGTGGCGAGGGCGGCAGGACCTGGCCCGGCAGGGGCGGCACGGGATATCCGTCCGCCAGGGGGTCGAACGGTGCGGGTCCGGTGGGTTCCTCCGCCAGCGCGCGGCGCTCGACCGAGCGGTCGCTCATCCACATGACGAACATGATGATGACGAAGACCCCCAGGATCACTGCGAAGAGCGTCGGCAGCCCCACGCTCACCCAGCTGGTCACCCCTCGCAGGACCGCCACGAGGACGACCCAGGCGAGCGCGACCGGGATCAGCCGCTTCCACCCGAACTGCATGAACTGGTCGTAGCGGATGCGCAGCAGGGTCGCTCGGGTCCAGATCATGAGGAACATGAAGAACCAGACCTTGAGGAAGAACCACAGCATCCCCCACCAGCCGGAGTTGAGCATCTCCACGTGGGACAGCGGCCACGGTGCGTGCCAGCCGCCGAGGAACATCGTCGTGGCCACCGCGGAGACGTTGAGCATGTTCACGTACTCGGAGAGGTAGTACCAGGCGAACTTCATCGAGGAGTACTCGGTCATGTGCCCGGCCACCAGTTCGCCCTCGGCCTCGGGGAGGTCGAAGGGCAGTCGGTTGACCTCGCCCACGGCGGAGATGCAGTAGACGACGAAGGCGGGCAGCAGGGCGAAGGCCCACCACACGCTGGCCTGGGAGGCGACGATCTGCGAGGTGGACATGGAGCCCGCCATGATGAACACCGACACCAGGGCCAGACCCATGGACAACTCGTAGGAGATGACCTGCGCGGAGGAGCGCACTGCGCCGTAGAGCGGCAGGGTGGAACGCGTCGACCAGCCGCCGAGCACGATGCCGTACAGGCCCAGCGAGGTGATCGCCAGGATGTAGAGCGTCGCAACGGGCATGTCCGCCAACTGCAACGGGGTGGAGTGTCCGAACATCGACACGTTCGGCCCCATCGGGATGACTGCGTAGACGCTGAATGCGCAGAACGCAGCGATGACGGGGGCCAGGAAGTAGAGGAACTTGTCAGAGCGCTTCGTCCAGATGTCCTCCTTGAACAGGAGCTTGCCGGCATCGGCGATCGCCTGGAACAGGCCGAGGGGGCCGGCGACATTCGGACCGCGACGCGTCTGCATGCGTCCCAGACCGCGACGCTCGACCCACAGGGCCAGCAGCACGTTGAGGATCAGGAAGACGATGATGAAGACGGCCTTGATGAGCGTCAGCCACCAGGTCTCCTCTGTGAAGTCGGCGGCTACGTAGTCGGGAACCGCGACCGGGAGTACAGGAATCACCGGGCCACCTCCGCTGTGGCGCTCAGCGTCACCACGGAACCTGCGGTTCCGAGCGACTCATGGACGAGGGACCCCTGCGAGCACTCGGGAACCCACACGACATTGTCGGGCAGGTCTGCGACCTCGACGGGCAGGGTGATGGCTCCGCGGTCCGTGGACACCCGCAGGTGCCCACCCACCGAGGCGCCGACGGATGCGAGGGTCGTGGCCGAGGTGAGGGCCACCGGCCGCCGGGCGGAACCCGACAGCCACGGGGCCCCGTCCTGGAGACGACCCGCATCCAGCATCGGCTTGTGGGTGGCGAGCACCGCCTGACCGGCGGCGACCGCAGGGGGCGCGGGTGGCTGCAGGGCGGTCGGTACCGCACGCGCACCCGTCCACGTCATGAGCGGGTTGACCTCGTCGTAGAGCTGGGTCAGGGTCTCGATGCCCAGGTCCGCGCCGAACTCGCGCGCCAGGCGCACCAGTACGTCGCGATCCGTCAGGGACCGCGCCGAGACGGCCTGGCCGAAGGGCCTCAGGCGCCCCTCCCAGTTGAGGAAGGTGCCGTTCTTCTCCAGCGGGGGCGCCACCGGCAGCACCACATCGGCGAGCTCGGTGACCGCGGAGGAACGGACCTCCAGGGAGACGACGAAGCCCGCGCGCTCCAGGGCCGTGAGGAAGCGAGCCGGGTCGTCCACGTCGCGGACGTCCACACCACCGACCACCAGGGCGGACAGTGATCCCTCAGTCCCGGCCCCGATGATGTCCTCGGCGGACAGCCCCACCTGGGTGGGCAGGTCACCCCACCCGAGGGACTTGCGTGCGGCCTCGTCCACCAGGGGCCGTCCGAAGGGCAGCAGGCCCGGCAGCAGGCCGGCCTCGAGGGCGCCGCGCTCACCGGAGCGCCTCGGCACCCACTGGAGGCGGGCACCGGTCGAATCGGCCAGTGCGGCGACCGCGGTGAGCAGCCCGGGGGTGCGTGCGGCGCGTTCGCCGACCAGGACCACGCCGCCGTCCAGGCGGGAGTAGAGGTCCGCGTGCTCACCGGATGCGCTGATGGCGGAGACGACCTCCGCCTCCGTGCCGGGAGCGGCGCGCAGCACCTCGGCACCCAGCTTGTGGGAACCGGGCGTGGTGAAGGGGG
>JBQEKJ010000040.1:0-12694 GCA_052103835.1 Pauljensenia sp. | reverse complement strand
ATCGTCAGTGCCCGGACCGTCGTCATGTGTGTGCCCCTGTCCTGTGCTTCCACGTGTGCTGTCGGCACCCGATGTCGCGGGTGCCCTGGTGACCCCATGGTGCACCGGGAGGGGGCGCGGGCGCGAGGGGGACGTGCAGGGGAACAGGGCAGAGGGGTGTGCGAGGGGCCGGGGACCACCTTCGGGTTGGGGACCCCGCGCAGGGCGGGGGAGATGGGGTGGGGCGTGGTCTGGATGGCGATGGGCTCCCGGGTGTGCGGACACCGGCGTGTGCGGATGCTGGGCGTGTGCGGCGTGGACCCGGTCCGCGCCCTAGCGTGGGGGTGTGGGCACCATCATCCAGAGCATCTGCGCGATCGCGCTCGTCATCGTCGCGGGATGGGTGGCGCGCCGCACGGGTGCCCTGCCGGAGGGGACGGAGCGGGTCCTCACCAACCTCGTCTACTGGCTGGCTGCCCCCGCCCTGCTGTTCTCGACGATCGCCGCCACCGACATCCGCTCCCTGCTGGGTGCGCCCCTGCAGGTAGCTGCCGTCTCGGGAGTGGGATCCGCCCTCGTCTTCGCTGCCCTCGCGGCACCCACCCTGCGCCCGCCTGCCGCCGAGCTGGTCCTGGGGTCGATGTCGGCCTCATTGAACAACGCCGCCTACATCGGGGTCCCCATCGCCCTGTACGTGCTGGGGGACGCAGTGCACGGTGTGCCGATCATGGTGTTCCAGCTGGGGTTCTTCACGCCGATGTTCTTCGTCCTGGCGGACCTGGTGGGCAACCACCGCCGTCCCACCCCGGGTCTCGTCGTGCGCGGTGTGGTCACCAACCCCATGGTCATCGCCGCCTTCGCGGGCTTCGTCTGCGCCTGGTTCTCCGTCCCCCTGCCCGAGGTCCTCACGGTCTCCACGACGATGGTCGGGGAGGCGGCCCCACCCGTGGTACTGCTGGCTTTCGGCGCCTCACTGTTCGGGCAGCGTTTCCGGTTGCACTCACGCGCAGGTGCCCTGATCGCGCTCGCCTCGGTGACGAAGCTGGTCGTGCAGCCGGGGATCGCCCTCCTCGTCGGGCACCTGCTGGGACTGCGGGGCGCGGGGCTCATGGCCGTCACCGTGATGGCGGCCCTGCCCACGGCCCAGAACGCCTTCATCGCATCCACCAGGGCACATGCGGGCGAGGAGGTCGCCCAGGGTGCGGTGCTCATCACCACCTTCGGGTCCCTTCCCGTGGTCCTCGTCATCGCCTGGGTGTTCCACGCGTTCCTGGGAGTGTGAGCCCGTGGACGTGTGGGCCCCGACGGTGTGGGGGGACGTGCGGCTCCGCCACTCCCGCAGCACAGTTCGTCTCCCCACCCGACGCGTGGCCCCGCGTGGACTGACCTGCCGGGATGGGCGATCCTTGGAGCATGACGTCTGATCCCACCTCCCCGGCCCGAGTGACCCCACCGCCCTCCACACGGCCCGATGCGCCGGGACTGCTGGCCCCGGACACACACCTGCGGGCGTGGGCACGGGGACTGACCAAGGTCTACGGCTCCGGGAGCTTCACCGTCACCGCCCTGGACCAGGTCGACGTGGACTTCCAGGAGGGCCGCTTCACGGCCATCATGGGTCCCTCGGGGTCCGGCAAGTCGACACTCATGCACTGCATGGCGGGACTGGACACCATCACCGCCGGAGAGGTGGTGGTGGGAGGCAATGACCTCTCCCACATGAACCAGAGGGCCCTGACGAAGCTGCGCCGCGAGGAGGTCGGTTTCATCTTCCAGTCCTTCAACCTGATCCCCACCCTCACCGCGCGCGAGAACATCCTGCTCCCCCTGGACATCGCCCACCGTCGCGTGGATCGGGAGTGGTTCGACGAGGTCGTGGCCACCGTCGGTCTCGGTGACCGCCTCACCCACCGCCCCGATGAGCTCTCCGGAGGTCAGCAGCAGCGCGTGGCATGTGCGCGTGCCCTCGTGTCCAGGCCCGCGGTCGTCTTCGCCGATGAGCCCACCGGCAACCTCGACTCCCGCGCGGCCACGGACATGCTCTCCCTGCTGCGGCGCAGTGTCGACGATCTCGGCCAGACCGTCGTCATGGTCACCCACGACGCGCGGGCCGCCTCCTTCGCCCACCGCGTCCTCTTCCTCGCCGACGGCCGCATCGTGGAGGACCTGCGGGACCCGAGCCTGGAGACGATCCTCGGGCAGCTGGCCGATCTGGCACCCGAGGGAAGTGCGCCCGACGCCGGGGAACCGGCTCGCGGCACCTCCACCCCGGGCAGCGCGCACGAGGGCGCTCCCGCGCTCGGATCGCCGCTGACGGACGAGGGCGGCCCCGCCCTCGTCCCCCCGGAGCGGCACCGCGGCCACCCCGCCCACGCGCTGACCCCGGAGCCCGAGCCCGACACCAGCGCAGATCCCGACACCAGCGGGGCGCAGCGATGATCCGCGTCTCCCTGCGGGGCATCCGGGCGCGCCTCGGCCGCTTCCTGCTGGCAGTCCTCGCCGTGGCACTCGGCGTCGGGTTCGTCGCGGGGACGTTCTCCCTGCGCGCGGTCCTGGCGGACACCTTCAACGGCCTCGTGGATGCGGCAGCGGACGCGGACGCCTACCTGCGTTCCTCCACACCCGGTTCCTCCGACACCGACACCGCCGGCACGCGTCCGGAGATCCCCGCCTCCCTGGCCGACGAGGTCTCGGACGTGCCGGGAGTGACTGTTGCCGTGGCCGAGGCCTCCGGCAGTCTCGTCCTCGTGGGCAGCGACGGGACCGCGGTGACGACCTCCGGAGCGCCCACCCTGGGTGTCATCGCACGCAGTGACGTCCCCACCTTCACGCCCTCTGCCGGACGGTTCCCACAGGCGGACGACGAGATCCTCCTCGAGGACCGCGCCGCACGTCAGGCGGGTCTGGGAGTGGGCGACACGACGAAGATCGTCACCAGCGAGGGGCTTCTGGACGTGCAGGTGGTCGGCACCGCCGCATTCCCCGCCGCCACCGCGGGTGCAGTGATCGTCGGCCTCAACCAGGACCTCGCGGACCGCCTCTACGCACCCCACGGCACGGTGTCCACCATCTCCGTCTACGCCGATGCGGACTCCAGCGAGGAGCAGCTGCGCGACAACCTGCAGGACTGGCTCGGCACACACGCGGACCAGGCCGACACCTCCGGGGTGGAGGCCGTCACCGGGGACACCGTGCGCGAGGAGTCCAGGGACTCCGTCGACCAGATCCTCGGCTTCGTCCAGACCTTCCTGCTGGTCTTCGCCGCCGTGTCCCTGTTCGTGGGTGCATTCCTGGTGACCAACACCTTCTCCATGAGCATCCACGAGAGGATGCGCGAGTTCGCCATGTTGCGCGCGGTCGGTGCGAGCCCCACCCAGGTCATGGTCTCCGTGCTGGCCCAGGCCCTGGTCATCGGGATCCTGGGATCTGCCCTGGGTGTGGGCCTGGGGGTCGGCATCGCCAGTGCGATCGCTGCCGTACTGGAGCACTTCGGCATGGAGATCGGCACCGGCATCGCCCTGACCTGGCAGACCGTGGTGGTCGCCTTCACCGTCGGCATCGCCGTGTCCCTGGTGTCGGCCGCCATCCCGGGACGCCGCGCCGCCACCACCGCACCCGTGGAGGCCATGCGTCCCCAGCGGCCCACCGAGAAGGGCCTGCTCCTGCGGGGCATCCTGGGAGGGGTCCTGGTGCTCGGGGGCACCGCGGGCGTGGCATGGTCGGCCCTGCGCCGCACCGCAGATGGGTCCGCGATCGACCACGCCGGGACGATCCTGGGGATCGGTGCGGCAGTGCTGGTGCTGGGTGTGCTCGTGGTGGCACCCGTCCTGGCGCGCTGGGTGGTGCCCGTGCTGGGCTGGCCCTTCTCACGCTTCCTGCGTCCCCTGGGCCGCATCGCTGTCGGGAACGTGGTGCGCAACCCGCGCCGCACCGCCTCCACGGCGGGAGCCCTGATGATCGGGATGGTGCTGGTCGCTGCCTCCGGTGTGCTCGCTGCCTCCACCCGGGCCTCGATCTCCGACCTGGTGGACTCCGACCTGAGGTCCGACCTGGTGGTCCAGACCGCGAGCGGGGCGGTCGCCCCCCAGGAGGCCGTCACACAGATGGAGGAGCAGCCCGCCGTGGCCAGCTTCGACGAGTTCCGCGGCGGTGCCGGGAAGGTTGCGGGCCCCGGCACGACGGGTGAGGGGAGTGACCTCCTGCTCGTCTCGGCACCCGCACAGTTCTACGAGCACTCCGTGGGTGTCACCCTGGACGAGGGCGACCTCGCCTCCTTCGACCGTGGGGAGGCCATGGTCCTGCGCTCAGTGGCCAAGGACCAGGGGTGGGAGCTCGGGGACGAGCTGACGATCAGGACCTCGACGGCGGACCAACCGCTGACGGTGCGCATCGGGTCGGTGGTGGACAGCCAGATCATGGTCGGCACGGGGGTCCTCCTCACCCCCGACGTCTTCGCGCAGGTGGTGCCCGAGTCCGCCTCCTCCTTCATCTCCGCCCACTTCACCGCGAAGGACGGGGACGTGACGGCCCTGCGCACCCAGCTCACCGACGTCGCCAAGCAGTACTACGTGTTCTCGGTGATGGACAGCGAGGAGATGGTGTCCGCACTGTCCCAGCAGGTCGACTCCATGCTGGCGGCGATCTACGCGCTCCTGGGTCTCAGCGTCGTCATCGCGGTCCTCGGGATCGTCAACACCCTCGTCCTCTCCATCATCGAGCGCACCCGCGAGGTGGCGCTGCTGCGCATCGTGGGCCTGGGGCGGATGCAGATGGCGGGTGTCATCACCATCGAGTCGGTGATGACCGCGCTCTTCGGCACGATCCTCGGTGTGGCGGTGGGGGTCGGCGCTGCCTCCGCGCTGCCCTCCGTCTTCCGCGACCAGGGCCTGAGCACACTGGTCATCCCGTGGGGGACCCTCGCGGTGATGGTGGCGCTCACCGTGGTCGTCGGCCTGGTGGCTGCGGTGGTCCCCTCCGTGCGCGCGGCCCGCCTGCCACTGCTGGAGGGCCTGGCCTCCGAATGACAGTGAGGGGGTGGGTGGGGCTCACGCCCACACCCACCCCCTCAGCTGGTCCGGTGGGCCCTGCCGGGCGCCTCCCCGTCAGGACAGTGCGGCCGCCACAGCGAGTCGCAGGGAGGTCTGGAACTTCGTCTCCCGCTCCTCCGCGCTCATGTTCTGGGAGGCGTCGAAGAGGTGGTCGGAAACGGTGAGGACCGTGAGCGCCTGACGGGAGAACTGGGCGGCGACCGCGTACATGGCGGCGGCTTCCATGTCCACACCCAGCACGCCGTAGTCGGCGAGGCGCTCGGTCTGGCCCTCGGGCGCGAAGTAGAAGTGGTCCTTGGAGATGATGGTGCCCACGTGCACCGGGTCCTCGGGACCCGCGGCCTCCACGGCTGCGCGCGCCAGCTCGAAGCTGGCCACCGCGGAGAAGTTCACGCCGGGGATGCGCTGCTGGTTCATGTTGGAGTCCGTGTGGGCTCCCAGTGCCACCACCGTGTCGCCGACGTGGACATCCGGGGCGATCCCGCCGCAGGTGCCCACCCGGATGACCCGCTGGACGTCGAAGAACTTGAAGAGCTCGGTGACGTAGATCGTCGCCGAGGGCTGGCCCATGCCCGATCCCATGACGGAGAGGGGACGACCGTCGACCTCACCCGTGAAGCCGAGCATGCCGCGCACGTCGGTGACCAGTCGGGGTTCGTCGAAGAGCTGCTCCGCGATGCGTTGGGCGCGGCGCGGGTCTCCGGGCATGAGGACTGCGGGGGCGAAGTCCCCGGGCTCGGCGTTGATGTGGGGGGTGGACATGTGGGCCTCCGGAACGGACCGTCGCGCGGTCGGGTGGATGGGGACGCGTCCTCGTCGGCGCGTCTGACGCCCCATTGTGCGCATTCCGGGACGGTTCCTGCCACATCGGGAGGGCGCGGGTGGCCGATCCCACGTCAGGGGAGCGCTCCGCCGTCCTCGAAGGGGGTGGGTGCGTGCGCCGGGTCTCCGGCGCGGTCGGCTATCCTGCCTGTGGCCGGATCGGCGAAGCGCTCCGGTGGATGCTGCGACGAAAGGTTCCGCATGACCCTCAGGATGGTCGCCTTCGACCTCGACGACACTCTGGCGCCGTCGAAGTCGCCCCTGCCCCCGCTCATGGACGAGCGTCTGTGCGCCCTGCTGGACCATGTGGAGGTGTGCATCATCTCCGGTGGCCAGATGGGTCAGTTCCGGTCCCAGGTTCTCGACAACCTCCACGCCGACGAGGGCGAGCTCTCCCGGCTCCACCTCATGCCGACCTGCGGGACGCGCTACTACCGTCATCTCGACGGGCAGTGGCAGGAGATCTACGCCCACGACCTCACCGAGGAGGAACGCTCCCAGGCGATCGACTCCCTCGAGCGCCATGCCCGGGAGCTGGGGCTGTGGGAGGAGAACCCCTGGGGGCACATCATCGAGGACCGTGGCTCGCAGATCACCTTCTCGGCCCTCGGCCAGGCCGCACCCCTGGAGGCCAAGCGCAGCTGGGACCCCACCGGCGCGAAGAAGAACGCCCTGCGTGACGCGGTCGCCGCGGACCTGCCCGACCTCGAGGTCCGGGGCGGGGGATCGACCTCGGTGGACATCACCCGACGTGGCATCGACAAGGCCTACGGGATGGGCAAGCTCGTCGAGGTCACCGGGATCCCGGGGCGCGACATGCTCTTCATCGGGGACCGCCTGGATCCCGCCGGCAACGACTACCCCGTCAAGGACGCCGGATACCCGACGCACGCCGTCACCGACTGGGAGGACTGCGCCCACTACATCGGCGATGTCATCGCGGACCTGCAGCGCCAGGGCGCCTGAGGGACGCATCCGCGCTGCAAACGGGGATCGCGGTCGGGCCGGATCCGCCCGGCCCGGAGACGTCTGCGGCGGAGCGTCCCACCCACTGCGCGAGTGGCCGCGCAGCCAGGGATGTCACCGATCCCCAGGGACGTCACTTCCTCCCACACCACGTGTGGCCCAGAACGCCACTGCGGAGGCCGCGGCCACATTGAGGGAGTCCACGCCCCCGGCCATCGGGATGCGCACGACCACGTCCGCAGCCTCGATGGCGTGGCGGGTCAGACCGTCCCCCTCCGTCCCCAGTGCGAGGGCGACCCGCGCATCGGGGTCGGTGCAGGCGGGTGAGGCGGCGAAGACGTCCAGGGGCACCGAGTCCTGCGAGAGAGCCAGGGCCGCAACGGTGAACCCCGCTGCATGCAGCGCTGCGACGGTGGGCCACTCCGGGATGCGTGTCCACGGGACCTGGAAGACGGTGCCCATGGAGACCCGCACCGAGCGTCGGTAGAGGGGGTCCGCGCAGCGGGGGCTCACCAGCACCGCGTCGACACCCAGGGCTGCAGCGGAGCGGAATGCCGCACCGATGTTGGTGTGGTCCACGAGGTCCTCCAGCACGGCGACCCTGCGCGCACCCCTGCCCCCGCGTGCCCGGGCGAGCACGTCGGCGACGGGCTCCAGGGGAGGGCGGTGCATGGCGGCCAGGGCGCCGCGATGGAGTTTGTACCCGGTGATCTCGCGCAGCAGTTCCTCCGGCGCGACGAAGACGGGCACCTCGCCGCCCTCGGGCGAACCGGTGGAGTCCTCGATGAGGTGGGACATCTGGTCCAACCAGCGGGGGGCCATGAGGAACGAGCGCGGCCGGTGCCCGGCCTCGACGGCCCGCATGATGACGTTGTGGGACTCCGCCATGTAGAGACCGCGTTCGGGTTCCATGGTGGAGCGCAGACGGACGTCCGTCATGGACGTGTAGTCGGCCAGGCGGGGATCCGCAGGATCAGTGAGGTGGATGAGCACCCGGCCATTATCGTCTGTCCACAGTCCCGCTCCGGTCCTTCCCTGTCCACAGGTGGTGGGCACCACCCGGGACCATCCACTGGTGCGTGCGACCCGGGATGCGCGCCGGACCCGCACGGGTGAGCGTGTCCCCGGGGCGCAGGTGCGTCCGAGCGATCACGGGGAGGGAGCAGTCATGGTGATGAGGACACAGCAACCAGCTCGCAGGGAGTCACTCCACGGCCCACCGGGATGGACTCGGGAATCAGGCGTGACGGCCCTGCTGCGCCCCCACCTGGACCACAGGGCCCCGGGCGGCACCTCATTCGCCCGTTTCGAGGGCGTGGGAGGGGACGTGGCACGCGACCTCCTCGGGCTCCTGCCGGAGGGAAACCTCTCCGAGCGGCAGAATGGCGGGCCCAGCTGTCAGGACGTGCTGCGCGCCGCGGCGCGCTGGACCGGGGAGGTGGAGCTGTCCGGATACCTCGTCTCACCCCCACGATGGGACGAAAGGGTGAGCGTGGACGGCATGGTCGTCCACTCCGGGGTCCTGCGGGAGCAGGGGGCGGTGGACGAGGCCGTGGAGGGCGCCGCCGGACTCCTGCCCGTGGTGGGAGGCCCGTCCGCCGCCCTCACCCGGCACGGCTTGTGGGAGGAACTCAGGCGATCGCTCGGTCTGGGTGACTCGACCCAGGATCCCGACGAGCTCATACCCTTCCTGCCGGAAGGTCGGGGAGGTCGCCTCTCGTGGTGGCTGTGGTGGGACTGAGGGGTGGCGACCCGGACGCGAGTGGCGCAGACCCGGGCTGGCGGCCCGGACCCGGACGCGGGGGGCCGGGATGCCTCGCTACTGTGTGACCATGCCTGTCTACCCGTGGCTGTACCGCACGCTCATCCACCGCACCGACCCCGAGGCCGCCCACCACCTCGCACTCGCCGCGATCGCCGTGGCCGGCCGCATCGCCCCGGTGAGGGGCGTCATGAGGGCGACCATCGGGCACCTGGACCCGACGCCGGTCACCGGCAAACGCCCGCCCCACATCGGCACGCGCATCCTCCCGGGTCGGCTGGGCCTCGCTGCAGGCATGGACAAGGACGCCGATGCGGTCCTGGGCATGGCAGCGCTCGGATTTGCCTTCGTCGAGGTCGGCACGGTGACTCCTCGGCCCCAACCCGGGAACGACCGACCCCGTCTGTGGCGTCTCATGGACTCCGACGGACTGCGCAACCGCATGGGGTTCAACAACAGCGGGGTCGAGGCCATGGTCGACAACCTCCGCGAGTTGCGTTCCACGCGCGCCGGGCGGGCCATCGTCGTGGGTGCCAACATCGGCAAGAACAAGACGACTGCGGAGGAGGATGCCGCGGAGGACTACCGCGTGTGCGCGCGGGCGGTGGCTCCCTGGGTCGACTTCGTCGTCGTCAACGTCTCCTCGCCCAACACCCCCGGTCTGCGCGACCTGCAGGCAGTGGACCACCTGCGGCCCATCCTCCAGGCCGCCAGGCGTGGCTGTGAGGAAGGGGTCGTGCGGAGGATCCCCCTGTTCGTCAAGATCGCCCCGGACCTGGGTGACGCCGAGATCCTCGAGGTCGTGGCACTCACCCGTGAACTGGGGATGGAGGGTGTCGTCGCCACGAACACCACCATCGACCACGACCTGGGCGACGGAGGGGTGTCGGGGCGTCCGCTGAACCCACGGGCCCTGGAGGTCGTGCGCCTGGTGTCCCGGCACCTGGGCGATGACCAGGTGCTCATCGGCACCGGTGGGATCGCCAGTGCCGAGGACGCGCGCCGCATGGTCGAGGCCGGGGCGGACCTGGTGGAGGCCTTCACCGCCTTCGTCTTCGAGGGCGCCACCTGGCCCGGTCGTGTCAACAGGGCGCTGGCGGGCCTGTGACGGATCAGCGACGCGGTCCGGTCTGCGGGAACTGCCCGCGATCGACCTGGGGCTTGGGGGAGCGCCACCGGCGCGCCCTCACCATGCGGGAGTAGACGTAGAACCAGGTGCCGCGGGGCATCTCGTCATCCGGGTAGCGCTCCTGGATGCGCTTGCGCAGCCGCATCCACACGATGACGCCCTCGGCGACGGAGACGATGAGCAGTCCGTAGAAGACGAAGGTCATCCCCAGGACGATGGCGTTGGCGACATCGGGGGAACGCTGTAGGAACGAGGCCGCCATCATGGCCACCAGGAAGATCAGCATGACCGGTACGACGAACTCGGAGAACGACCAGCGCGCATCCACCCAGTCGCGGGCAAAGCGGCGCACCCGCCCCTTGTCACGCACGGGCAGGTAGCGCTCGTCACCGGTGACGAGGGCCTCCTGCTGGCGCTGGTAGGCGGCGTCGCGGCGGATCTTGGCCTGGCGCTTGGCCTCCTTGCGGTCCGCGGGGACCAGGGGCTGGCGTCGCCTGGCCTCGGCCTCGCGGCGCGTCGGCGTGGCGTGACCCTTCTTCCCGGTGGGGTCGCTGGGGGAGGAGGTCTCCTGCACGGGGCTCTCCGGTGTCTCGGACTTCTTGCGGCTGAACACCACTACAGGGTAGTGGATCGGGCAGCGCCGGACCGACGCCGCCCGGGCGCCGGTGCGGGGCGGGTCCGCACTAGGCTGGGTGCATGTCGAACCCAGCCCCGAACAGTGACCACACGACCCCCACGCCGGAGGACCTCCGGGCCCGGGTGGAGGACGTCTTCCCCGAGCTCCTCGACGAGCTCGCGCAGCTCGTGGCCATCCCGTCGGTCTCCTCGGATCCGGAGCACGAGGGTGACGTCCTCGCCTCCGCCGAGCACGTGCGCGACCGCCTCACGGCCGCAGGCCTGGAGGCGGAGTGCCTGCGGGGAAGGAACCCCGACGGCACCCCGGGGCGTCCCGCAGTCGTGGCGCGCAGCCTGGCGGTGGAGGGGGCACCCACGGTGCTGCTCTACGCCCACCACGACGTCCAGCCCACCGGGGACCTCGCGCGGTGGGCATCCGACCCCTTCGTCGCCGAGGTGCGCGGGGAGAGGATCTACGGGCGTGGCGCCTCCGACGACGGCGCCGGGATCATCGTGCACCTGGGCGCGCTGCGCGCCCTCGCCACCGATCTGGGTGTGAACGTGGTCGTGTTCATCGAGGGTGAGGAGGAGGTCGGGTCGCCCTCGTTCCGTGACTTCCTCACGACCTTCGCCGAGCGGTTGCGCGCCGATGTCATCGTCGTGGCGGACTCGAACAACTGGAAGGTCGGGGAGCCGGCCATGACCACGACGCTGCGCGGCAACTGCACCGCGACCGTGGAGGTGAAGGTCCTCGACCACGCTGTCCACTCCGGCGCCTTCGGCGGTCCCGTCCTCGACGCCGTCACCGTGGCCGCGCGCCTCATCGCCACCCTGCACGACGAGGCCGGGGACGTCGCGGTGGCGGGTCTGGGTGGGGAGTCGACCGCGGACGTCGTCTGGCCCGAGGAGGAGTTCCGTGAGGCCGCCGGCACCGTGGAGGGCCTGCAGCTGGCCGGCACGGGCGACCTCGCGGCACGGGTCTGGACGAAACCCTCCGTCAACGTCATCGGCTTCGATGCGCGCACGGTCGCCCAGGCCTCCAACACCATCGCCCCCGAGGCACGGTTCAAGCTGTCCATGCGCACAGTGCCGGGCCATGACCCCCAGGAGGCGATGGCCGCCCTCGTCGCCCACCTGGAGTCCCACGTGCCCTTCGGCGCCGAGGTCACCGTCACCCCGAACGAGTACGGGCCCGGCTACCGTGCTGACCTCACCTCGGAGGTCGCGGCCGACCTGCACTGGGCCCTCGGCGAGGCCTGGGGCGTGCCCGCAGTCAACATCGGGGTGGGCGGCTCCATCCCCTTCATCTCCGACTTCCAGGAGGCCTTCCCCGACGCCCAGGTCGTGGTGACCGGCGTCGAGGACCCCCTCACCAACGCCCACTCCGAGGACGAGTCCCAGTCCGTGCCCGACCTCAGGGCTGCGGTGCTGGCCGAAGCGCTGCTCCTCGCCCGCCTCGCCCAGGACGACTGAGGGTGGTCGCACGCGTCCTGGTCGTCGGTCACTGGGACCGACCGGCGTTCGCGAGTGCGGGCCACGCCCTGGGCCTGGTCGGGGAGGGGCTGGTCGATGCCCGCCCCGGGACCCGGGTGGACACGATTCCCTTCGGGACGGGTGAGGACTTCGAGGAGTCACTCCGGGCAGCTCCTCCCCACGCCCTCGCACCCGTCGTGGTGGGGGTGGAGGAGGAGACGACCCGTCGGGCCGGGCGCGAGGTGCTGGCCGCGTGGGGGGCGGGCCTGACCCCGGTCCTCGAGGGCGGACACAACATCGACGTCGACGCGGGCCTCGGGTTCCTGGAGGAGCTCTCCGGTCAGGCGGTGTCGCGCGACGCGTCGCTGGAGGGTTCGGCACAGGCTGCCCTGGAGATCGCACGCGAGTCACTCGCGGGACGTGACCTCATCGCGGCCGCCTCGACGGCACGTCCCCTCCTGGGCCTCTCCTCGGTGGTGGCCACCGGGATCGACCTGGGTCCGCGTGCCCACCAGGACCGCGCCCACACCGCCGCCCTCGCCCGCTTCTTCGGCGGCGCCGGAACTGTGCGGCCCGCACTGGCCCTCGCCGACGTGCCCGTCCGCCCGGATCCCTCCCGACTGCCGGGATCCGGGTCAGCCGGTGGGGCTGCGGCCATGGTGGCGGCACTGGGAGGGAGGATCGTGCCCACCGGCATGCTCCTCACGCAGGCCTGGGACCTGGGTGGGTGGTGCGGGGAGTGCGACCTGGTCGTGGTCCTGGAACCGGTGTTGCATTCCCCACACCTGGCCGATGCGCTCCTCGACTCCGTGACCGACAGTGCGGCCCTCCACGCATTGCCCGTGGTGGCGGTGGGACGCGAGACGAGCCTGTCCACACACGAGGCCGCCCAATGGGGCC
>JBQEKJ010000039.1:0-13342 GCA_052103835.1 Pauljensenia sp. | reverse complement strand
GCGCAATGCCCCGGAGTTCCACCGCGTGCTGCGCCGCGGTGGCTGCCTCGTCGTCGTGCGGCCCACGGGAACGCACCTGGCGGAGCTGCGCTCCGAGGTGGTCGGCATGGTGGACGTGGACCCCGAGAAGGAGCAGCGGCTGTCGCGCACGCTCGATCCCCATTTCGAGGAGGTCGCGACCCGGCTGGTCGAGTACCATGCTCCCCTGTCCCACGAGGAGGCCGTCGACCTCGTCGCCATGACACCCAGCGCCCGCCACCTCGACGCCGCACACGTCGGCGATGACCCCGACCTGCCCCGATCGGTCACCGTCTCCGTCCTCGTGACGGCCTACCGTCCGCGCTGAGGCGGGAGGGAGAGCGGACGTCGACCCCGGGACGGAGCGGCGAGGACGGGGACGTCAGAAGAGGCGCACGGGGTCCACGAGGTCGGCGGCCACCAGCAGCACCGTCATCGCCAGGAGCAGACCGACCACCGCGTGGGTGAGCGGCATCATCCGCGCCGTGTCGGCAGGTCCCGGGTCCGGGGCGCCGCGCAGACGTGCCCAGGTGCGTCGGACGCCCTCGTAGACCGCTCCCGCGACGTGCCCCCCGTCCAGTGGGGGCAGCGGGATGAGGTTGAAGACGAAGAGGGCCATGTTCAGGGAGGCCAGCAGCGCGAGCAGGCTCGCTGCGGTCTGTCGGGCACCGGAGGCACCGGCCGCGTCACCGGCCTGCGTGATCTCACCCGCCACCCGACCCACCCCCACCACGGAGACGACACCGTTGGGGTCGCGCTCCTGGGAGGTGAAGAGTGAGCGTCCCACGTCCCACACCGCCTGGGGCAGGCGCACCACCACGGAGGCGGTCCCGGTGAACATCTGCCAGGTCGTGGAGGCCACCGCCCCCGGACCGGTCGACACGTAGTCGATCCCCGCGATGATGCCGGCGGCCCACTCACCCTGCGCATTGCGCACAGGCGTCACCGTGAGGTCCACCTGCGCACCCGCACGCTCAACGACCACGGGCACCGGCGCACCGTCGGAAGCAGCGATCGCCGTCCTCAGGTCCTGCCACGAGGGCGTCGCCGTCCCGTCCCAGGAGATGACCGTGTCCCCGGCCTCGATCCCGGCCCCGCGTGCAGGGCCCTCCACGTCCCCCGCCGAGGTCGACACCGTCGCGGTGGTCTCCTGCAGGGTGGTCGAGGGTGTCGCCAGGCCGATGCCCATCATGGCGACAGCGAGCAGGGCGATGCAGATCAGCAGGTTCGTCGCCGGTCCGCTCGCCATGACGACCACCTTGCGTGGCGCGGAGAGGCGGTGGAAGGCGTGGGACTCCTGGCCCGGGGGAACCTCCTCGGCACTGGCCAGACGCGCCTCCTGGGCCAGGGTCGGGCGGCCGTGGCGGTTGGTGGTGCGTGTGCCCGGCCGGGCAGGTGCGAACATGCCGACGATGCGCACGTAGCCACCCAGCAGGACGGCACGCAGGGCGTAGGTGGTGCCCCGCCACGTCCGTTGCCACAGGACGGGGCCGAACCCGACGGAGTACATCGGCACCAGCACACCGAAGCGCTTGGCGGGCACCATGTGCCCGATCTCGTGCAGGGCGACCGAGACGACCAGGCCGACGACGATCACGAGCACGCCGAGGGCGAAGCTCACCGCTGTGCCTCCACGGCCTCGCGGGCGCGCGCCCGCGCCCATTCCTCCACGCCGAGCACGTCCTCCAGGGTCGGCTCGGGAATGCCCTCGTGGGCACCGACGACCTCGGTCAGGGTGTCGACGATACCCAACCACGGCAGTTCACCGCGCAGGAAGGCGTCGACGAGGACCTCGTTGGCAGCATTGAGCACGGCAGGGTGGGTGGGCGAGGCCGCCACGGCAGCGCGCGCGAGGGAGACGGCTGGGAAGGTCACGTCATCGACGGGTTCGAACGCCCACGACTGCGCGGCGTCCCAGGCCAGGGGCTGCTCGACGTGCTCCAGGCGCTCCGGCCAGGTCAGACCGAGCGCGATGGGCAGGCGCATGTCGGGGGGGGAGGCCTGCACGATGGTCGCCCCGTCGTGCCAGGTCACCATCGAGTGGACGATCGACTGGGGATGCACCGTGGTGAGGATGTGGTCCGCTGGGACGTCGAAGAGGAGGTGGGCCTCGATGAGCTCCATGCCCTTGTTGACCAGGGTCGAGGAGTTGATGGTCACGACCGGCCCCATCGACCAGGTGGGGTGGGCGAGTGCCTGCTCGGGTGTGACGTCGGCCAGCTCCGCCCTCGTGCGTCCGCGGAAGGGGCCACCCGAGGCGGTGAGCACCAGGTCCGCGACCTCGGAGCGCCCACTGTGCACGGGGGAGGTGAGACCACGCTCGTGGACGCCCGCCGCCAGGGACTGTGCGATGGCGGAGTGCTCGGAGTCGACGGGCACGACCTGTCCGGGCCGGACCAGGGCGCGGCGGACGAGGGCGCCACCGACGACGAGGGACTCCTTGTTCGC
This sequence comes from Pauljensenia sp., assembly GCA_052103835.1. GTDB lineage: Bacteria > Actinomycetota > Actinomycetes > Actinomycetales > Actinomycetaceae > Pauljensenia. The sequence goes on along the minus strand of JBQEKJ010000039.1, from coordinate 10,876 downwards.
CAGGGCGAGCGTGGCACCTGAGCCCAGGGCGGCCAGTGTGGGGCCGAGTCCCACGCCACCGGTGATCCCGTTGAGGACGACCGAATCGGGGAAAGCACCTGCCACCTGGGTGGCGGCGTCCGCTCCGGTGAGCACCTCGGGGGTGCGGGCGAGGTCGGGGTGGCGGTGGGCGAGGATTTCGAGGAAGTGCGTGGCAGAGCCTCTGGCGAGGGCGACCACGGCCACGTCATGGGTGACGACCTGGTCGGCGAGCAGCTCCGGGTGGGCCCCTCCGGCGGCCAGTGCGCGCACACGGAAACGCCCGGGGTGGGAGTCGATGACATCGAGCGCCTGGGTGCCGATGGAGCCCGTGGACCCGAGGATGACGACATCGCGGGGCAGGGAACCCTCAGCCGAGGAGGGAGCGATCGGGGAGGTGGATGAGAGGGGTGCCACGCTCAGCTGACCGCCAGCAGGATCTCCACGGCGCGCCCCAGGTAGGCATCGACCGCACCCTCGGTGTAGGCCTTGCGACCCTTTGCCGGCGGGAAGACTGCGTGGCGGATGTCCTCCACGCCGATGTCACCGCGGTCATCGAAGTAGTTGGCGAGTTTGTCCAACAGGTCGTCCACGGCTTCGGCGTCGTATCCACGCCCGTGGTCGGGATGCGCGAAACGCTCCCCTCGCGGTCGCAGGAGGCGCGGGTAGAGGGTCGTCGCCCGGTCCGCGACCCGCTCGAACCAGGCATTCTCACCATTGACGGCCACATGGTCCGCGCGGTCACGCTGGACGAAGGCCGCTTCCAATCGGTTCATGGCTGAGTCGACCGCGTCGATGCGGTAGCCGTTGCGGCGCAGCGCGAAGGTCGCCTGACGGACCTGCTCGGCGCTGAACTGCTCTGCAGGGACCCCGCCCTCGTAGGCGCGTCGTGCGTCCTCGAAGAACGCATCCACCGACTCAGGGTCGTAGCCCTTGCGGAAGATGCTGACGCGGGGGAACGCGTCCGTCATCGTGCCTCCTCGGTGTCGGGCCTCGTGGCCTGGATGGCGACGGGCTGCCTGCTCTCTCGCTGCTGGACGGCGGTGGCCAGCTGACCGCAGGCGCCGTCGATGTCGGACCCGCGCGTGTCACGGATCGTGGTCACGATACCGCTCGCCCGCAGGGTCTCCACGAACTCATTCTGCGCGCGTCGCGTGGACGCCGTCCAGATGGAGCCGGGGGTCGGGTTCAGGGGGATCGGGTTGACGTGTGCCCACCCGTGTCCACGGCGGTTGAGTTCATCGGCCAGGAGCTGGGCGCGCCACGCCTGGTCATTCATGTCGCGGATCAGTGCGTACTCGATGGAGACCCTGCGTCCCGAGGCCACGAAGTATCGCCGCGCGGCGTCCAGCAGCTCCCCCACCTTCCAGCGGGAGTTGATGGGGATCAGCTCGTCGCGGAGGTCGTCATCGGGGGCGTGCAGCGACACCGCGAGTGTCACCGGCATCCCCTCCGCGGCCAGCTTGTCGATCGCGGGCACCAGGCCGACGGTCGAGACGGTGATGTTGCGCGCCGACATCCCGAAGCCCTCGGGTGCGGGATCCACCAGCCGGTGGAGTGCCTGGACGACACTGCGGTAGTTGGCCAGGGGCTCACCCATCCCCATGAAGACGACATTGCTCAACCGGGTCGGCCCGCCCGCGAGCACGCCCTCGGCACAGGCGCGGTGCGCCAGGCGCACCTGTTCGATGATCTCGGCGGTGGAGAGGTTGCGGGTCAGTCCCATCTGCCCGGTCGCGCAGAACGGGCAGGCCATGCCGCACCCGGCCTGGGAGGAGATGCACAGGGTGGTCCGCCCCGGGTAGCGCATGAGCACCGACTCGACCCGGGCACCGTCGAAGAGTTCCCACAGCTGCTTGACGGTCTCACCGTCGTCGGCCTGCAGGGAGGTGATCTCACGGGTCAGGGGCGGCAGGAGGGTTTCCTGGACCACCGGGGCCATGGAAGCGGGGAGGTCGCTCATGTCGTCCGGGTCCGCCGTGAAGTGTTCGAAGTAGTGCCGGGAGAGCTGGTCGGCGCGGAAGCCCGGAAGTCCCTGCTCCTTCAGTGCCACCTTGCGCCCTGCCAGGTCCCTGTCCACCAGGTGCGAGGGCGCCTTCCCGCGACGCCTGGCTGCGAAGGAGATGACCGGTCGCGCATCGGGGGTGCTCGCGCCCTCCGGGGGCTGGTCGGTGGGGCGGATCTCGCGGCGCCTGCCGCGCATGTCCGGAGTCGTCATGTGTGTCACCATCCCAGTGCGGCCCTGAGGACCAGGTAGAGGACCGGTGCCGTCATCAGCAGGGAGTCCATGCGATCGAGGACGCCACCGTGGCCCGGCAACAGGTTCGACATGTCCTTGAGTCCGGTCTCGCGCTTGATCGCGGACTCCGTGAGGTCACCGACCGTGCCGACCACGGAAGCCGTCAGGCCCGCCGCCAGACCCCACCACCACTGCCCGCCCAGGAGCAGCACACTGGCCACTCCCGCCGCACAGCACATGAGGACCGATCCGGCGAAACCCTCCCAGGACTTGTGGGGGGAGATCCTCGGCGACATCGGGTGCTTCCCGAAGAGGACCCCCGCCGCCCAGCCCCCGATGTCGTTGGAGACGGTGATGGCGACGTAGGCGCCCACCACTGCCGCACTCCCGGACTCCGAGCGCATGAGAAGCACGAAGGCCGCGAGGAAGGGCACGTAGACCGCACAGAAGACGGAGGTGATGACGTCGGTGATCGTGGAGGCCCCGCGGCCGTCCATCAGACGCCAGGCGATGATGACGAACACCGTGAGGAAGAGGGCGACCAGCATGGCCTCGGGCCCCATGGTCCATGCGCTCACGAGGATCCCCACCGTCCCGACGTACAGGGGCGGCATGGTCACCGAGGTACCGGTGCGGGCGAAGGCGCCACCCAGTTCCCAGGTGGCCATGAGGCAGAGGATGACGACCAGTGCCACGAAGCCGGGGGTCCAGTAGACCAAGCCTGCTGCGAGGGCGCCCAGCAGCACCACCGCTGTGGTGATCGCTGCGGGCAGGTTGCGCCCCGCCCGACCCGAGGCGGGCAGGGGGGCGTGATCCTGTGTCGGCCCGGGTCGCAGGATGCGATCGGCGCGGGACCGGGTCGGCTCGGTCACCATCAGATCGTCAGGAGCTCGCTCTCCGTGGTGGTGAGCAGGTCGTCCACCTGCTCGACGTGGGCCTTGGTGAGGGACTCCAGTGACTTCTCCGCGCGGTCGACCTCGTCCTCGCCGACCGCGCCGTCCTTCTTGAGGCGGTCGAGCTGGTCCTTGGCCTTGCGTCGGATCCCGCGCACGGAGACGCGCGCATCCTCGGCCTTGGTCTTGGCCTGCTTGACGTACTCGCGGCGGCGTTCCTCGGTGAGTGCCGGCAGCACGACGCGGATGACGTTGCCGTCATCGGTGGGGTTGACGCCGAGATCGGACTCGCGCAACGCGCGCAGGATCTCCTGCGTGGCCGTGCGGTCGAAGGGCGAGATCAGCACGGTGCGGGCCTCGGGGATCTGGAAGGAGGCGAGCTGCTGCATGGGCGTGGGCGCCCCGTAGTAGTCGACGGGGATGTGCTGGAACATGCCGGAATTGGCGCGCCCCGTGCGGATGTTCCCGAACTCGCTGCGGGCGACCTCGACCGCCCGGTCCATCTTGTCCTCTGCGTCGAGCAGGATGTCGTCGATCACGGTTGCTCCTTCGTCTGTGCGGGTTCGGCGCTCACCAGCGTACCGACTGAGTCGCCGAGCAATGCCTTCGTGACGTTCCCCGGCTCCGTCATGCCGAAGACACGCATGGTCAAGCCGTTCTCCTGTCCCAGGGCAAATGCTGCGGCATCGACCACGCGCAGTCCCTGGCCCAGGGCTTCGGCATAGGTGATGAAATCGAAGCGGGTCGCATCGGGATTGGTCTTCGGATCGTCGTCGTAGACGCCGTCGACCCCGTTCTTCGCGACGAGAAGCTCATCGCAGTGCGTCTCCAGGGCGCGTTGCGCGGAGACGGTGTCCGTGGAGAAGTAGGGCATGCCCGCTCCCGCGCCGAAGACGACGACCCGCCCCTTCTCCATGTGCCGGATCGCGCGCAGGGGGATGTAGGGCTCTGCGACCTGCTGCATCGCGATCGCGCTCTGCACGCGGGAGGGAACACCGGACTGCTCGATGAAGTCCTGCAGGGCCAGCGCGTTCATCACGGTGCCCAGCATTCCCATGTAGTCGGCGCGCGCCCGGTCCATGCCCGAGCGCGACAGCTCCGCGCCACGGAAGAAGTTGCCCCCACCGACCACGACCGCCACCTCGACGCCTGCGCGGACGGCGACGGCGATCTGCTCGGCGATACCCCGCACGACGACCGGGTCAAGCCCGATACGACCACCCCCGAAGGCCTCACCGGAGAGCTTCAGGAGGACACGGCGGCGTCCCTGGTCGTTCATCTGCGGACTCCTTCGATGGTTGGGTGCCGATGTGGTGATGGCCCCGCCCGGGGGCGGGGCCATCACCGTGGTGTCAGGATCCGACGTGGACGCGGACGAACTCCGTGACGGAGGCGCCGGCCTCCTTGAGGACCTTGCCCACCGTCTTGGACGGGTCGCGGGCGAAGTCCTGGTCGACCAGGGCGTTGTCCTTGAAGAACGCGTTGAGGCGACCCTCGACGATCTTCGGGACGATCTTCTCGGGCTTGCCCTCCTGGAGGGTCAGCTTCTCCAGCGTCGCGCGCTCCTTGTCCAGCACATCGGCGGGGACATGGTCCCGGTCGAGGTAGAGGGGCTGGAACGCGGCGATGTGCATCGCGATGTCGTGGGCCACAGGGGCCCCCGCGGCATCGGTGACCACGAAGACGCCCACCTGCGGGGGCAGGTCAGGGCTGGTCTGGTGCAGGTAGAGGTCGACGTGCTCGCCCTCGACACGCACCAGACGGGTGACCTCGATCTTCTCCCCGATGACCGCGCCCATCGCGTTGACGGCGTCCTGGACCGTGCCCTCGCCCAGGGGGGCGGCGAGCAGTGAGTCCAGGTCGGTGGCGCCCGAGGCGACGGCCGCGTCGAGCACGGATGCCGCGAAGTCGATGAACTTCTGGTTCTTCGCGACGAAGTCCGTCTCGGAGTTGACCTCGACCAGCACGCCGACCTTGCCGTCCTCGACGACCTTGGCGGCGACCAACCCTGCGGAGGCCACGCGGTCCTCGCGCTTGGACAGGGACTTCAGCCCCTTGAGGCGGATGATCTCGAGAGCCTTCTCGGGGTTCCCCTCGGCCTCGGTCAGTGCCTTCTTGACATCCATCATCCCGGCGCCGGTCTGCTCGCGCAGCGCCTTGACGTCAGCAGCGGTGAAGTTCGCCATTGATGTCTCTCCTTCCGTGAAGAGTGTTCAGTCCTGGGTGGTCGCGGCAGCGGCCTCGGCGACAGGCGCCTCGGCGGGGGCGGGGACCTCGTCGGCAGCGGGGGCGGCCTCAGTGGTCGGGGCCTCGGCAGAGGCAGGGACCTCAGCTGCGGGCGCTGCCTCGACGGGGGCGGCCTCGGCAGGAGCCGCCTCGGCGGTCGCCTTCTCACCCTTCTCGAGGAGCTCGCGCTCCCAGTCGGCCAGGGGCTCCGCCGCGGTGGGGGCGGTCTCCTCGCCGGTGGACTTGTGGGCGGCGGAACGGGCGAGCAGCCCGTCGGCCACGGCGTCGGCGACCACGCGCGTCAGCAGCGCGACGGCGCGGATGGCGTCGTCGTTGCCGGGGATGCGGTAGTCGACCTCGTCAGGATCGGCATTGGTGTCGAGGATCGCGACGATCGGGATGTTCAGCTTGCGTGCCTCGGAGACCGCGAGGTGCTCCTTCTTGGGGTCGACGATCCACACGGCAGAGGGCACCTTGGCCATGTCGCGGATGCCACCCAGGGTGCGCTGCAGCTTGTCCTTCTCGCGGCGCATCATCAGGAGTTCCTTCTTGGTGTGCCCGGAGGAGGCGACATCGTCGAAGTCGACCTGCTCGAGCTCCTTGAGGCGCTGGAGACGCTTGGAGACGGTCGAGAAGTTGGTGAGCATGCCACCCAACCAGCGGTGGTTCACGTAGGGCATGCCGACGCGGTTGGCCTGTTCCTCGATGGCCTCCTGCCCCTGCTTCTTCGTGCCGACGAAGAGCACCGTGCCCCCGTGGGCGACGGTCTGCTTGATGAAGTCGTAGGCGATGTCGATGTCGGCCAGCGTCTGCTGCAGGTCGATGATGTAGATGCCGTTGCGCTCGGTGAGGATGAATCGCTTCATCTTCGGGTTCCACCGGCGGGTCTGGTGTCCGAAGTGGACACCGGCCTCCAGGAGCTGGCGCATGGTGACGACGGCCATTGATCGTCCTTTCGCTGCGCGTTCGCGCAGTTCGTGGGCACAGACGTGCCCTGTTTCGGTTGTCACCCGGATCGCGGGATCGCGTCGGGTCCTGGTGCCATGACCGACCACCGCCCCGGAGGGACCTCGGTGGTCGTGCCCCGTCCCGTCGGACCGGTCCCGTGGGGACCGGCTCGGGTGCGGAAATGACACGCGTAGTCACCCGCCCGCAGGCAGGTGCCTCGTCAAGTGTAGTCCACGTGTCTCCCGCTCCCCGGTCCGCCTCCTGTGACGCCCCTCCCACCGGGAGGCCGACGAGGGCGGACCCGGCGCCCCTGCGCTCCGGGCGGGATCCGGCGGCGTTCGTCCACAACCGGAAGTACCACCCGTCCTCCGTCCACAGGCGGGACGCCCCGCGGTGGTGCACGGACCACGTGGACGCCATCCTCCGGTCATGGACACACCGAGACACACCCGCTCCGGCACCGCCCTCGTCACCGCCGCGCTGGTCGCACTGCTCCTCCCCTGGGTGACGCCACCCGGGGGAGTGGCAGCGCCCGGGAGCGCTGCGGAGCAGAGGGCGGACGGACCTCCCTGGGACTGGCCCTCCGGGTCACCGGTGGCCGTTGCGCGGGACTTCGACCCACCCGAGCAGCCCTGGTTGGCAGGGCATCGAGGAGTGGACCTCGACGTCGATGTCGGCTCCGAGGTGCGTGCGCCTGCCGACGGGGTCGTGGTCTTTGCCGGGACCGTGGTCGACCGGGATGTCGTCTCCCTCCAGCACGGGGCCTTCAGGTCCGCCTTCGAACCGGTGAAACCCCTGGTTGCGGCCGGCGACCAGGTGGAGCGCGGGCAGGTCATCGCCACCGTGGAGCCGGGTCACTCCCCCGGCGCGCTGCACTGGGGGGTGCGCACAGGTCCCGACGCCTACGTCAATCCCCTGCGGATGCTGGTGGGACCTGTGGTCCTCAAGCCCTGGGACGGATGACATCCCCCGGCCCCGGGTCCCCACCCTCCTCACGCGCGCGGGTGAGCCTGGCGGTAGACGGCGGAGAGCCGGTCGGAGTCGACGTGGGTGTACCGCTGGGTCGTCTGCAGGGAGGCGTGGCCCAACAGTTCCTGGACGGAACGGAGGTCAGCCCCACCCTCGAGCATGTGCGTGGCGGCGGTGTGCCGCAGACCGTGGGGGGCCAGGTCGTGGACACCTGCGCGGGCGGTCAGGCGGTGCAGGACCCCGCGCACGACACGCTGGTCGACACGGCCCCCGCGCGCTCCCAGGTAGAGCGCACTGCCCGTCGTGGCAGTGACGAGAGCGGGGCGACCCCGCCCGAGCCACTCCTCCAGGGCGGCGGCCGCGGGATCGCCGAAGGGCACGACGCGTTCCTTGTCGCCCTTGCCCACGACCCGCAGGGACTGGGTCTCCGCCATCACGGAGGACAGGTCCAGCGAGCACAACTCGGCGACCCTGATGCCGGTCGCGTAGAGCATCTCGAGCACGGACCAGTCCCGCAGCGGCAGGGGTCCACCCTCCCCCGCCTCCTCACGCGCACGGTCCAGGAGGTGGGAGACGTCCTCGCGCCCCAACACCTCGGGGAGGCGCTGGTCGGGACGGGGTGAGAGCAGTTGGAGGGCAGGGTCGGTGTCGAGGTGGCCCCGGGCATGGGCCCACTCGGTGAAGTTGCGCACCGAGGCGGTGTGGCGCGCGAGCGTCGAGCGCGAGGCACCACTCTCGGCCAGTTGAGCCAGCCACCCCCGCAGTGCGCGGGTCGTCAGGACCCGTGAGAGGTTCCGGGGGTCGGTCCCCTCCCCGGGCAGACCGAGGTGGTCGAGGAGGGACTCCAGGTCGGTGGTGTAGGCGCGCACCGTGTTCGCCGAGAGTCCCCTCCCGTCGCGCAGGTGCGCGACCCACAGGTCGAGCACGGGGACGTCGGTCATGTGCACATCGTAGGGACCCACCCCGCCCACCACCGAGCACCGCCCTGTTCTCGGGTCGAGATCCGTCCCTCCGTCCCTCCGTCCGCGGGAGCCCAGACCCGTCGACCGTGTCAGGCCCGGGGACGGGCGCGGGCCCAGCCGAGCTGGTGGGCGACCACGAGACCTTCGAGTTCGAGGCGGGCCAACGCCCCGAGCACCTCCGCCTCCGAGAGCCCCGCCGCCCGCACGAGTGACTCCAGGGACGTGCCCGACCTCTTCGGCAGCGCCTCCCAGACCCTGCGTTGGGCGGGTGGGAGCGCATCCGTACCGGAGTCGACGGCCACCGGTGCGCCGGGGGCCGGACCGGGGGCGAGGAGTGCCAGTGAGCTGACCATCTCCAGCACGTCCCGGCTGCCCTGCACCAGGGTCGCGCCCTCACGGATGAGGTGGTGGCATCCACGTGAGGAGGACGAGGTCACCGGCCCGGGCACCGCTCCGACGTGGCGAGCCATGTCCTGTGCGCGCCGGGCCGTCGACAGGGCACCTGAACGTGAGGATGCCTCGACGACCACCGTGGCGGCCGCGAGCGCCGCGATGACCCGGTTGCGACCGAGGAAGCGCCACTTGGCAGGCCGCCAGGAGGGTGGGACCTCCGAGACGACGGCACCGCGCCGCGCGATCTCCTGGAGGAGGTCGACATGGGCGCTGGGGTAGAGGTGCCCGAGCCCACCCGCCATGACCGCTGTGGTCCGGCCCCCGTGGGCGGCCAGCGCACCCCGGTGCGCGGAGGCGTCGATCCCGAATGCGCCGCCGGAGACGATGCCGATGCCCGTTTCCGCCAGCTCGAGGCCGAGGTCCGCTGCCACCCGGTTGCCGTAGGCCGTGGAGGCCCGGGCCCCCACCACTGCCACGGCCACGGCGGGTGCGGTCCGGCCCAGGACCCACAGCGCGTGGGGGGCAGCTGCCCCGAGGTCGTCGAGGCCTGCGGGCCATGCCCCGTCACCGGGGAGGAGCAGGTGTCCACCCAGGGAGTCCAGCTCGGCGAGGTCCCGCCCGGGGTCGGCGACCAGGGCACGGGCGTGCCACCGCTGCCAGGCGTCCTCCCATCCCCGGGAGCGCCCCCGTGGGTCACACTCGATGTCACGGGGCAGGGGCCCGGGCTGCGGCGCGAGGGCCCACGCCACCGCCTCCTCCTCCCCCACGCCACGACGCAGTGCCGTGGCGTGGAGGTCGCCGGGTTCGACCACGGCGCACCACCAGGCCGCCGCAGTGCGAGGGTCCTGTGTCTCATGGGGATCCATCGTCGTGCTCCCTCCTCAGGTCCAGTGCGTGGTGCACATCGGTGTCGTCGGGGCGGTCGTGGCCCGCGAGGTCGGCGACCGTCCAGGCGAGTCGCAGCACGCGGTCCGCCCCCCGCATGGAGAGCGTCCCTCGGTCCACGGAACGGTCGAGGGACGCCAGGAGGGAGGGCTCGAATCCCGAGTGCTCCCGCAGCCAGGGCCCCGGCACCCGTGAGTTGCTCACCCACCCCCACTGCGCCCAGCGTCTCCGGGCCCTCTCCCGGGCCACCCGGACGCGCCCGGCCACCTCGGCCGAGCTCTCCGTGGTGTCCAGGCGCAGGTCGGCCCGGCTCGGGGAGCGCATGGACACCCGGATGTCCATGCGGTCCAGGAGTGGACCCGACAGCCGCGACACGTAGCGGCGCTTCTGCACCGATGTGCAGGTGCACTCGAGGCTGCGGGAGCCCGAGAGCCCACAGGGGCAGGGATTGGTGGCCATGACGAGTTGGAAGGAGGCCGGGTAGTGCGCGGTCGCCCGAGCCCGGTGGATCCTCACGATCCCCTCCTCCAAGGGTTGGCGCAACGCGTCGAGGACGACGGGGGAGAACTCCGCGGCCTCGTCCAGCAGCAGGACACCTCCGTGGGCCAGGGACACGGCGCCCGGCCGCGGCACCCCGGAACCGCCGCCGATGAGGGACGGCATGGTCGCGGAGTGGTGGGGCGACTGGAAGGGCGGCGTGCGGACCAGTCCCTCCCCCGCGGTGAGGACGCCGGCCACCGAGTGCAGGGCGGTCACGGTCAGCGCTGTCTCGTCGTCCAGGGGAGGGAGCAGTGAGGTCAGGCGTGTGGCGAGCATCGTCTTGCCCGACCCGGGTTCCCCCACCAGGTAGAGATGGTGTCCACCCGCCGCAGCCACCTCCGCCGCGCGTCGGGCCAGGGGTTGTCCGCGCACGTCCGCCAGGTCCGCGGCCACCAGCGGCTCGGCGGTGGGGGCAGGGTTCGTCCGCGGTGCCGGGATTCCCGCCCCCAGGGTGAAGGCCCGGCGGGCGACTCCCCCTCCGATGTCGATGACATCGGCGAGGTGCTCCAGGGCGAGGACCTCCAGGCCCGGCACCAGGCCCGCCTCGTGACCGGAGGCTGCGGCCACCACGGCCCGCCGGACCCCCAGGCGACTGGCCGAGACGAGGGCGGGCAGAACGCCGGGTACCGCGCGCAGGCTGCCGTCCAGGGCGAGCTCGGCGAGGAACACCGTGGACTCGGTGAGCGTCGGTGACACCTTGCCCGTGGCCACGGCGATCGACACGGCGATCGCGAGATCGAAGCCGCTGCCCGTCTTGGGCAGGTCTGCCGGCGAGAGGCTCACCGTGGTGCGCTGGTCCAAGG
>JBQEKJ010000038.1:0-13398 GCA_052103835.1 Pauljensenia sp. | reverse complement strand
CCGAGCTCGGTGGCGCGCGAGGTTGCGCGTTCCAGGTCTCCCGCGCGCTGACGGGAGCGCTGGGAGGACACGGTCTGGTCGATGAGGTCGGCATTGCGTTCCGCGCCGGAGCGGACCGGACGCAGGTTGCGTGCATCAAGACCCTCCTGCTCCAACGTGAGGAGCAGCTGAACCACCTGGACGCAGCGGGAGGGGAAGTATCCGGCCAGGTCGGGCGTGATCAGACCGAACCGGGCGTAGCGCTCGAGCGTCCCCAGGTCAGTACCCGTCAGGTCCGCGAGATCCCTGGCCGGGAGGGAGGTCCGGTTCGGGGGGACCACCACATGTCCCTCGGAGGTCACCACGCGCGCGGTGGGCGAGATCTCCACGTCATGGCCGGCATCCAGGGCGCGCAGCTGGTCCCCGATGATCTTGAGCGGAGCATAGGAGTCACGCTGCTGGATCAGCACGAATCGGATCCGCTCGACGTCGGCCCGGGAGTACTTGCGATAGCCCGACCCACTGCGTGTGGGCGAGACCAGGCCCTGCTCCTCCAGGAACCGAATCTTGGAGACAGTGATGGCGGGGAACTCCCCCACCAACGCCTCCACGACCTGGCCGATGGACATCACCGGGTCGCGGGGTACACCCCGTGGCCAGAGCTCCGGTGCGGACTCCGCGAGATGAGCGCGTACCGCGGAGCTCATGCCGTGCGCGGGGAGGGCTGGTACGTCAGACGGTACTTGCCGATCTGCACCTCGTCACCCGCGTGCAGCTCCGCCTGGTCCACGCGTTCACGGTTGACATAGGTGCCGTTCAGTGATCCCGAGTCGCGGACCAGGAAACCGCCCTGGTGGGCAATGAACTGGCAGTGTCGACGCGACACCGTGACGTCGTCGAGGAAGATGTCCGACTTCGGTGAGCGACCGGCGTTGGTCACCTCCGGGTCGAGCAGGAACCTGGCGCCCGAGTTCGGGCCGCGTTGCACGATGAGCAGTGCGGAGCCAACCGGCAGCGCGTCGACCGCATCGCGGTCACGTGCGGACAACGGCATGGGGACTGACGCGTCGACCTCGTCAGGGACAGGCACCCCCAGGATCGATGTCGCCGTGGGATCGATGTCCTTCTGTGGTTCCATTCGTCCCTCCCCAGGGATCTCTCGCGTTCGGAAGTGTCACGACGTGACCAGTGTAGTGACTCGGAGCGACGGGGGTGCCACGAAACCGTCGCCCGCGTCACTCGACGGTGGCGAAGCGCGGCGACGAGGGCGTGACCACCGCGTCGATGACCACGTCCTCACTGGGTTCCACGGCCACCTGGGCACCCAGCAGGCGCATCTGGGAGGCAGATCCCGCGGCGATCTCGAGGGCCGGCGAGATCGTTGACGAATCCCCGATCACCTGCCACGTGTAGGGGGACGAGATCGTCGTCCCGTCCACCACCACGGACCCTGTGTCGTCGGAGAACCAGGTCCGTGCGGTCAGTCTGGTCCCGTTGATGGCGATGGCCTCCGCACCGGCGTTGCGCAGCTCCCCCAGCGTCATGATGAACTGGGTCGCAGACAACTTGTCGAGGGGGTCGCGCACCGTCAGCACCACACCCTCGCCGTGGACGGCAACGGTTCCGGCATTGATGCGTGACTGGACGAGGGCGTCCGCGGCTGCCTTCTCCGCAGCTTCGCGCTGGGAGGCCGAGTTCTGGAGTTCGGTGAGCTGGGTGTTGAGGTCACCACGCTCGGAACGCAGGTCATCGGCGCGGGTCGTCAGCTCGTCCAGGAGGAGCACCAGGTCCTGCTCGCCCATGGTCTCGAGAGGATCCTCCTGCTGAGCCCGCACCTGTGTGACCAGCGCCAGGCCCAGCATCAGACAGATGACCAGGAGCAGGGCATGGAGAGGGCGCGGAACTGCGAAGATCGCCCTCCAGGCCCGTACCGGCATCGAGGGCCTCTCCGCTGATGTCGGGGATTCGTCGTCCATGTGCGTCACGCCTTGAAGATCAGTCGTCGGATCGATGCAGTGTTGGAGAAGATGCGGATGCCGAGCACGACGACGACAGCGGTGGTCATGGCGGAGCCGACGCCCAGCTGGGCCCCGAGGAACACCAACAGACACGCCACCACCACGTTCCAGAAGAAGGACATGATGAAGACGCGGTCCGAGAAGACCCCCTCGAGCCAGGCGCGGGCCGCCCCGAAGAGGGCATCGAGTCCCGCGACCACGGCGACGGGGAGGAAGGGCTGGAGCCACACCGGGACGGTGGGGTCCACGAAGAAGCCGATGACGACTCCGGCGATGAGTCCGAGGACTGCGATCACATCAGCCTCCTGAGCTGTTCTGGTCGACTGGGAAGGTGTAGGTGGTGCTGGCCGGATCCAGGGCGTCGAGCCGCAGGGACTTCGCGGACCCGGTCGACATCCGGATGCCGGAGACCGACTGGAGGGCCGAGAGGTAGTCCCCCGTCGAGCCTCTCACGAGGCCCACCGAGAGCGCATCAGGATCCCCGATGGCCTCGATCGTGTACGGGGACCGGACAGCGGTCACATTGACCAGGACCGTGGAGCCTGCGGTCCGCACGAAGGTTCCCGGACCGATCCTGTGACCGTTGACGGCGATGGCCTCCGCACCGGCTGCCCACAGGGAGTTCAGGACCAGACGGATGTCCTGGTCGCGGACCATCCCGGTGTTGCTGCGCCCGTCAAGAGCGGTGTCCTGGGCGTCCTGCAGGGAGACGGTCAGACCCGGGCCCACCACCGCTGTCGCCGATGTGAGCAGGTCGACGGCCGGGTCATCCGTGCCACCTGACTGGGCGGAAGTGCCCGAGAGCTCCTTGACCTTCTGGGACGCCTCTGCGACCTCATCCTCGAGGCGGATGACGGTGGCCTGCTGTTCCTGGGCCTGCTTGAGCAGGATTGCGCCGGTGTTCTCGGGGGCGGGTGTCCGCAGCGTGCGCACCGCCACCGTCGAGGCGACACCGAGAACGATGGCCAGGACAGCCACCAGGATCCGTGTCCAGAATCCTGAGCCGCGCCCGTCGGTGTCGGCCTCGTAGGCGTGGTAACCGGCGTCCAGGGGATTGTGGAGGAGCTGGTTGAGCAATGACATCGATGCCGCCGGGTCGCCGGGCGCGGCGGTGTGTCCGGCAGCTGCGGGCGTGGGGTCACCGGACGCTGTGGACGACGTCTCGGACTCCGCTGACGGACGGGTCGCGGGTGGCGGTGTTCGCTCTTCCTCATCCCTCCCCGTTCCGGAGTCACTCATGTCCATGCCTCCTGCACGCGCAGGGCGCGGTCGAGGTCGTCCAGGTGCTCGACCATGAGCCGTCGCAGCGCCTCGGGTGCCGTGTCGTTCTCCTGCAGCCACCCTGCAGCACGCATCCGCAGCTGCGTCGACCGAGCGGGGGCGTCGATGTCGGGACGGACGGGGAAGGCACCCCGCACGAATCGGATCCCCATGCCGATGGAGTGGGAGGTCCAGAAGCCCAGCACCTCCGCGAAGAACGCCCCGTCCAGCTCCGTCCCCTCCCAGGAGGAATGGGTCAGACCCCACAGTGTCGCGGAGAGAGCCTCATTGGACAGCTCCCCGGACAGGACCCGCTCCCAGGCTGCCGCCCTCGACGCGGCCTCGGGGAGGGCTGCGACCGAGCGGGCGTGCCAGGTGCGGGCCTCCCCCGTGGGGGCATCCTCCAACCAGGAGTCCAAGCGGTCACGACCCGCCCGGCCCGTGGAGGCGAGCGCCGTGCGCGCCGACCAGGAGAGCTCGGGGCCGACCGTGAGGCCGGGCAGGTCTGCCTCGGCGATGCATTCCAGGACCTTGAGATCCGAGCGGGCCAGGTCCGGGGCGCCGGTGGCCGTGAGGACCAGGAAGCGCGCCCAGGCACGGGCACGGTCAGCTGGGAGCCCGGCCCCGGCGAGCAGATCGCGGGCCGTCGAGGTGACGACGCGGCGCAGCTCGGCACGCCGCGCCCCCCGGGTGTAGGTGCCCAAGGCTGCCCCGGCCATCGCGAGGAGGCGTTCGGCCACGGCGTCCGCAGTCTCCGAGGGCGCCTGGGAGAGGACGGAGCGGGCCAGCTCTGCGGGTCGCAGCAGCCCGTCCCGCACAGCGTTCCACAACCCTGCCCACACGACCGCCCGCGTCAGCGGATCCGGGCACGTCCCGATCGAGGCGAGCGCGGTCGCCGTGGATCGCTCGTCCAACCGGGCGACCGCGTAGGTCAGGTCCTCGTCATTGACCACCACCAGGTCGAGGTCGTCGAACGCACCCGGTCGTGCGAGCACTCCATCCGGGTCGATGGGGGTCGAACGGGTCTCGGTCCGCACCGGGAAACGGTGGGTGCGCCGCAGGGTCCCGTCGCGCAGCGCCCAGGTGGAGACCACGAGGCTGTGCGGTCGCAGTACGTCCTCGGCGCCGACGGCGGGGCTCTGGACGAGGCGGAAGGAGTCCACTGACCCGCCCTCGTCCGCTTCCGTGAGGGCCGCCAGGACGGAGGGGCCCGTGGAGCGCAGCCAGAGCCTCTCCCAGGAGGAGAGGTCGAGACCGGAGGCGGAGGAGAGAGCAGCCAGGAGGTCGCCCAGCGTGGCGACGGAGAAGGCGTGGTCGCGGAAGTACTCCCGCGCCCCGGCGAAGAAGGCGTCCTCTCCCACCCAGGCGACCAACTGCTTGAGGACGGCCGCCCCCTTGGCGTAGGTGATGCCGTCGAAGTTGTTCTTCGCCGCGTCCAGGTCGGGCACGTCCGCGGCGATCGGGTGCGTCGTGGGGTACTGGTCCTGCTCGTAGGCCCAGGCCTTGCGCCCCACGGCGAAGGCGGCCCACTCCCCTGTGTAGGGGGTGGCGGTCGCCGCGGCGAGGGTGCCCTGGTGGTCGGCGAAGGACTCCTTGAGCCACAGGTCCCCCCACCACGCGGGGGTCACCAGGTCACCGAACCACATGTGGCACATCTCGTGGAGGATCGTGTTGGCGCGGTCCTGCCGCTGGGCGAAGGTCGGCACGTCACGCGAGAGGTAATGCTCGTTGAAGGTCACGCAGCCGGGGTTCTCCATGGCCCCGAGGTTGTACTCGGGGACGAAGACCTGGTCGTAGGTGCCCCAGGGATAGGTGGTGCCGTAGTGGCGGTGGTAGAAGTCCAGGCCCGCCCGGGTGACGGCGAGGACGTCCTCGGAGTCCATGTGGGGAGCAAGGGCGCGGCGGCACATCAGGCGCAACGGCACGTCCACGTGGACCCCGTCGGCCCCGGGCCCCGTGGCCCCACCGCTCCACGTGCCGCCCTCGACGACGGCCCACTCCCCCGCGACCACGGCCGTGATGTAACTGGACAAGGGTGGGGTGGGAGCGAAGTGGTGGGTGCGCACACGGGTGGGCACCACCGGTCCGTCCGTCGCTGGGACACCCGTCGCCCGGCCATCCTCCGACGAGGGCGGGTACGTGGATCCCACACGACGCCAGGACGCGGCGTCCCCCGTGGGGTCGCCCTGATGCGGGGCCGCGATCTCTCCTGTGGAACCGTCGCGGACATCGTCGGGCCCGGTGACCTCTGCTCCGTTGGAGGCGACCACCCAGCCTTCGGGTGCGGTGACGTGGAACGTCCACCGCGCCTTGAGATCGGGTTGGTCGAAGCAGGGCCACGCGCGTCGGGCATCGGCGGGCTCGAACTGCGTGTACAGGTAGGTGCGTGCGTCCTCCGGGTCCACATAGCGGTGGAGCCCCTCGCCCGTGCGTGAGTACTCACAGTGTGCGCGGACCTCGATCTCCACAGGCTGCCCGACCGGGAGTTCCCGCAGCCACAGGCGCGCCCCGTCATGCTCGACGCGTTGCTGCACCCCGTCGACGAGGACCTTTTCGACACTCCCGATGACGTCGAGGAAGGTCTTGGGTCCCGACAGGGTGAGTCCCAGGATGCTGGTCACGGGGAAGGTGAGTGCGTCGGGGTCACCGGCCGCGGACAGGTCGAGGTGCACGGCGATGGAGTCCGGAACCACCACCGACGAACGCATGGCCGCGTCCGCGCGGGTGAGGGAGTACATGTCCCGATTCTATGAGGTCGTGGCGTGGGCGCCCGTCGGCCACCCCGGGACGCCGACAGGTCGGGGTCCCCTGTGTGGCTCGACGCGCGGCTACAGTGTCCGCCATGACTTCGGTTGCCGACATCCGTCCACATGTCACTCCCATGCCACTCTCCCGTGCACTGCAGGACGTGGACGTCCTCGAGTGGATGCCCCGTGGGACCCCAGGTCCTCCCCCGCAGTCGACACCCGTCTGTGGTGTCACCGTCTCGAACCACGACGTGGCAGAGGGATGGATCTTCGTGGCCGTTCCCGGTCTCACCCAGCACGGCATCCGTTTCGCCCATGCCGCGGCAGAGGGCGGGGCCACTGCCGTGCTGACGGATCCGGAGGGGGCGCGTCTGGCGCGCGAGCTCGACCTCGACCTCCCGGTGGTCGTCGTCGCGGAGCCGCGAGCTGTCACTCCCCTGGTCGCAGCCACCGTGTACGGGCATCCTGCCGAGCACCTGACCACGATGGCCGTGACCGGGACGAACGGGAAGACGACGACCACCTACCTCATGCGTGCGGCGCTGACCGTCGCCCACCCCGACCCCGCACTGTGCGGGACGGTGGAGACTCTCGTCGGGGGGCTGCGCATCCTCTCCGAACGCACCACCAACGAGGCTCCGGTCGTCGAACGACTGCTTGCGCTGGCCGTCGAGGAGGGACTGGGCGCTGCAGTGGTCGAGACCTCTGCACACGCGCTCAGCCTCAATCGCGTCGATGGCATCGTCTTCGACGTGGCTGGCTTCACGAACCTCCAGCACGACCACCTTGACTACTACGGTGACATGGAGCACTACTACGAGGCGAAGAGGCTGCTCTTCACCCCTGCCCACTCCCGCCAGGGTGTCGTCTGCGTGGATGATGAGTGGGGGCGCCGACTGGCGGAGGAGGCCGAGGTACCCGTCACCACGGTCTCCGCCCTCACCGACACCCCCGCGCAGTGGACTGTCCGGGGGATCCACCCCGACCTGTCGACCTCGCGCACGGTCTTCACCCTCGTCGACCCCACGGGAACCGGACACGAGGTCGCCTGCCCGATCCCCGGCGAGGTCAATGTCCAGAACACGGTGGTGGCGATCGTCTCCGCCGTCCAGCTGGGACTGGACCTCGACGCCGTGATCCACGCGGTGGAGCACGCCGGTCAGGTACCGGGGCGCATGGAGAAGGTCAACACCGCCGCCGAGGTCCAGCCACTCGTCGTGGTCGACTACGCCCACACCTCCGAGGGCCTGGAATGGACCCTGCGCTCCATCCGCGAACTCACGCGCGGGAGGGTGGTCCTGGTCTTCGGCACCGACGGCGACCGGGATGCCTCCAAGCGGGAGGACGTGGCGGAGGTCGCTGCCCGAGGGGCCGACGTCCTGTGGGTCACCGACGAGAACCCGCGCACCGAGGACGCCCAGTCGATCCGGGATCAACTACTCGCAGGCATTGCGCACGTGCGTCCGGGCCTCGAGGAGGTCACAGAGGTGACGACCTGTCGTCGCGACGCGGTGCGCCGGGCGATCCTCGCGGCCCAGCCCGGTGACACGGTGATCATCACGGGTAAGGGAGCCGAGTGGTACCAGGAGGTCCAGGGCATCGATCACGCCTACAACGACGTGCCCGTGGCCCGTGAGGTGCTCGCGCAGGACCCCCGCATCCAGGCGCTCTGACCGGGAGACCAGCGGACCGTCAGCGTGACACTCGGCACCCCGGGGTCGCCGGTCCGGCACCGGTGGCGGGCACGCCCGTAGGATTGGGCCGTGACTGACGACGAGACGACGAACCTCCCCCAGGGGAGCGGTACCCCCACGGCGGTGGATGCCGGAACCACTGCCGACCCCTCCCCGGAGCTGGAGCCTCTGGACGGTCCCGAGGTGGAGGCCCGTGCCCGCACCATGCGGGTCGGCCTCGATGCCTATGAGCTCGACGAGGAGGACCTCGCCCTCCTCGAGGGCGGCGAGGAGGAGCCCTCAGACGCGACTGCGCCCGCGGGGCTTCCGGTCCTGGCGGTGGTCGGTCGCCCCAATGTCGGGAAGTCGACCCTGGTCAACAGGATCCTCGGTCGACGCGAGGCCGTCGTGCAGGACACCCCCGGCGTGACGCGCGACCGGGTGTCCTACCCCGCGGAGTGGGCCGGACGCGACTTCTCACTGGTCGACACGGGTGGGTGGGAGGTCGACGTGCGCGGCCTCGACCGTTCTGTCGCTGACCAGGCAGAAGTGGCCGTGGAGATGGCCGATGCCGTCCTCCTGGTCGTTGACGCAAATGTCGGGGTGACCGCCACCGACGAGCGCATCGTGGAGATGCTGCGCCGTTCCGGCCGACCGGTGGTGCTCGCTGCCAACAAGGTCGACTCCCGCCTGCAGGAGGCCGATGCCACCTACCTGTGGGCCCTGGGGCTGGGCGAACCACACCCCATCTCAGCTCTCCACGGACGCGGGACGGGCGACCTGCTCGACGCCGTCCTCGAGGTGCTCCCTGAGCATTCGCGGGTGGCTCGTCCCCGACCGGCGGGTGGACCGCGACGCGTCGCGTTGGTCGGTCGGCCCAATGTCGGCAAGTCCTCCCTGCTCAACGCCCTGGCCGGTTCCGAGCGTGTGGTCGTCAACGAGCTGGCGGGCACGACCCGCGATCCGGTGGACGAACTGGTGGAGCTCGACGGGCAGCAGTGGTGGTTCGTCGACACCGCCGGTGTGCGCCGCAAGATGCACCGCACCACGGGTGCGGACTACTACGCCTCGATCCGCACCCAGGCCGCCATCGAGAAGGCCGAGGTGGCGCTCGTCCTCCTCGACGCCTCGGAGCCCATGACCGAGCAGGACGTGCGCGTCGTGCAGCAGGTGGTCGACGCGGGTCGTGCCCTGGTCATCGTCAACAACAAGTGGGACCTGGTCGACGACGAACGTCAGGCCGAGCTGCGCTCCGAGCAGGAGCGGGACCTCGTGCAGGTGCAGTGGGCACCGCGCATCAACCTCTCCGCGCTCACCGCGTGGCACACCAACCGCATCACTCGGGCATTGGAGGCCGCCCTGGAGGGTTGGGGCACGCGCATCCCGACGGGGAAGCTGAACGCGTTCCTGGGTCAGCTCGTGGCGGCACATCCCCACCCCGTGCGTGGCGGCAAGCAACCGCGCATCCTCTTCGCCACGCAGGTCTCGACCAAGCCCCCCCGCTTCGTGCTCTTCACGACGGGATTCCTGGACCCTGCCTACCGCCGATTCATCGAACGGCGGCTGCGTGAGGACTTCGGTTTCGAGGGATCCCCCATCCAGATCTCGGTCCGCGTGCGCGAGCGCCGCAGGCGCTGACGCCGACGCCGAGCACATCGACGGGAGTGTCCCGGACCTGACGCGGGCGGGAGCCTTCCCGACCTGACGCGGGCGGGAGTCTTCCGGACCTGAGGCCGGCGCTGCCGACGAGGGGAAGGACGGGGTGGGTGCCCGCCCGCCTGTCCCTTCCCCGAGCGTGGAGGTGTGCTCGGCTCCTAGGGTGGAGGCGATCCACCACGTGAGGAGGAGCCATGCCCGCGCGCGACCCCGACCCCGGCCCCGGCCCCGGCGTCAAGGACCCGGAACTCTACGAGGCACTGCGTTCCGAGGGGAACTCGAAGGAGAAGTCTGCCCGCATCGCCAATGCCGCTGCCCGCTCGGGGCGCTCAGCGGTGGGCAGACGCGGGGGTGAGGCCCAGGCCTACGAGGACTGGACGGTGGCGCAGCTGCGTCGACGTGCAGCCGAGATCGGCATCGAAGGCCGTTCCTCCATGCGCAAGGCGGAACTCATCCGAGCCCTGCGCTCCCACTGAGAGCTGCCCCGCCCACCCCCAGGGCCTGGACACCGTGGACGACGAGTTCCACCCCGATGACCAGGATCAGGAAGCCCATCACCCGTGTCAGGGCACCTGTCCCCGTGGGGCCGAGCCTGTCCACCACGGGGGTCGCCCACCTCAGACAGAGCCCGACCAGCAGCGCAATCACGAGGATGCCGAGCACGATGCCGATCCGTGCCTGCACGCCGGGATGACGTGCAGCCAGGGCGATGACCACGCCGATGGACCCCGGCCCGGCGATAAGGGGCAGTGCCATCGGTGAGAAGGCGATGTCGGTCTTCATCGCAGCGTGCTGCTGTTCCGGGGGGCTGATGGGGGTTGCGGGGACGAGCATCCGGAACCCTGCGTGCCCCACCACGATGCCGCCTGCGATCTGCAGGGAGGGCAGGGAGACACCCAGGGCGTTGAGCAGCAGCGTGCCCACCAGGGCAGAGACCACCAGCACTGCTGCGACGTCCAGGGCCGTGCGCCAGGCCTGCGAGCGCACACGCGCAGGGCCCTGACCGGCGGTGAGGACGGCGAAGGTGGCAACCGCACCCGGAGGGTTCGTCAGAGGGAGCAGGGCCGCCACCGTTGCCACCATGACACCGAGGAGCGCGGTCATCCTCTGGCACCGCTGCGGTCGGGATCCCCGGACACCGCCCGGTCTCTCTCCCCCTCGCACTCAGCGCGGTCAGCACCACCGTGTGGATCGGGCACCCGACGGGCAGAGGTTCCGGCCGCCCTCGTCAGCTCGGATCCGCGCCCGACGTCGGTGCGGGGCGCGGACCTGGCCCGAGAACGCAGACGGCGCACGACGAACACAGCGATCGCCACACCGATGGCGACCAGCACGACATCGGACACCACTCCGCTCCATCGCTCCAGGAGCGGGCGGATGGCGGGACCGAAGGCGTAGCCCAGACCGATCCACAGGGCGTTCCAGACGCCCGAACCCACCAGGGTCCACAGACTGAAGAGCCCCACGTTCATGCGGTTGATGCCCGCGGGGATGGAGATGAAGGAGCGGACCAGCGGCACGCAGCGTCCCAGCAGCACAGCTGTGCCACCCCAACGCTGGAAGAAGGCCTCGGCACGGTCGAAGTCGCGGTACTCCAACAGCGGGAGGCGGCCCACCAGGCGTCTCGTGCGTTCGCGCCCCAGGGCGGAGCCGACGGCGTACCAGACCCAGGCACCCACCAGCGCCGCCACCGTTGCGGCCAACCAGGCCCCCAGGGGATCCATTCGTCCCTCATAGGCCAGGAATCCCGCCGCAGGCAGCACCGCCTCGGAGGGGATGGGAGGGAGGAAGGTCTCGGCCAGCAGGGCCACTCCCACGCCGATCTCTCCCAGGGTGTCCATGAGCGAGAGCACCCACCCGATGAACCCGTCGTAGCCGGCGGAGGGGTCGGTGGCGGATGGCAGAAGCAGGGGGATCGTCAGTGCCGGGAGCGGCATGGGCGGGGTCCTCCGGGGTCGGGACGGGCGGAGCGAGGTCCGCTCCACCTCCGAGGGTGCCGGAGGTGCACCCACGGCGCAACCGCTGGGGAGAGCCTCCCACCGGTGACTGGTCACATTTCCCGCGGAGCCCGTACACGGTGAGCCGGGGGACACGGTCGGTGGCCGGGGGCGCCCAGCCTCACAGCCACTCCTTCCAGCGCCGGATGTAGAGCACCTTGACCGCCTGGGTGAGCAGGCAGTAGGCCAGGACGATTCCGACCAACCAGGGGTAGAACGCGGCCGGCGGGGCCACGAAACTGAAGGCGGTCGCCGTCACGGGGAGGACTGGCAGCACCAATGCGACCACGATCGCTGCACCCGTGGCCCACATGACGGGCGCCGCGGCACGGGACTGCAGGAAGGGGATCCTCTCGGTGCGCACCATGTGCACCACCATCACCTGGGTACAGATGCCCACCAGGAACCATCCCGTCTGGAACAGGTGCTGGGAGGTGAGGTCGGGAGCACCCGAGGAAGTGACGCCCGTGGCACCGAAGACATTCCACATGACCAGGAAGGCGACGACGTCGAAGATCGTGGAGACCGGCCCCATGACGACCATGAACCGTGTGATGTGACCGTCGGTCCAGCGCCTGGGGCGGGCCAGGAAGGAGGCGTCCATGCGGTCCCACGGCAGCGAGGTCTGGGAGATGTCGTAGAGCATGTTCTGCACGAGCAGCTGGACGGCGAGCATGGGCAGGAAGGGGATGAACACCGAGGCGATGAGGACGGAGAACACGTTGCCGAAGTTCGAGGCAACGGTGATCTTCAGGTACTTCTGGATGTTGCCGAAGGTGCGCCGCCCCTCCGTGATGCCGTCGTGGAGCACGCGCAGGTCCTGTTCCAACAAGATGATGTCGGCCGTGTCCTTGGCGATGTCCACTCCGTCCATGACGGAGATCCCCACATCGGCGCGCCGCAGCGCAGGGGCGTCGTTGATGCCGTCCCCCATGTGGCCCACCACATGGCCGCGGTCCTGCAAGGCCCCCACGACACGGGCCTTCTGCAGGGGGCTCATCTCGGCGAAGACCAGGACGTCCTGGGCCCGTTCCGCCAGTGCATGGTCGTCCAGGGCGTCCACCTCGCGTCCGGTCAGGGATCGCGCGGCGCGTTGGTCGGAGGTGGTGTCCCCCCACAGCCCCAGCGACTCCACGACATGGGCACACACCAGACGCGAGTCCCCTGAGACGACCTTCACGTCGACGTCCGCCTGTCGCAGGGCGGTGACGGCAGCCCCGGCGGACTCCTTGGGTGGGTCCAGGAAGGCGAGGAATCCGATGAGGAGCATCCCGGTCTCATCGGCCGGGGTGTAGTCCCAGTCATCGTTGACGAAACGCGTTCGCGCGACGTCCGCCGGGACGATGCGCAGGCTCACCGCCAGGACGCGCATCCCCTGGGCATTGAGCCGTTGTGCGGTGACTGTCGCCGTGGCCCGCTGGGTGTCGTCGAGGGCCACGATGTGGCCGTCCACCAGGACGCGATCGCAGACCTGGAGGACCTCGGTGACCGCCCCCTTGGTGAGCAGCAGGTCCTCCCCGTCCTCCAGGCGCAGTTGCGTCGGACCGACGTCACGAACCTCTGCAGCGTCGGCCAGGTGGTCCAGGGTGGGGACCCGGTCCAGGACCACCGAGAGCCTGCGGCGCTCGAAGTCGAAGGGGATCTCGTCCACGACGCGGAAGGACGGCAGGTCCGGCGCGTTGCCCTTCCCCAGCGAGGTCATCGCGTCGATGACGGCCTGGTCCATGGTGTTGCGCACGCCGGTGGAGTGCAGGGAGTTGAGGTACCCGACGGTCAGCGCCAGGGTGGAGAGGTGTGCCTGGATGTCGAGGTGGCGCTCCAGCACGATACGGTCCTCGGTGAGGGTGCCCGTCTTGTCGGTGCACAGAACGTCCATGGAGCCGAGGTTCTGGATGGCGTCGGGCACCTTGACGATGACCTTGCGTCCGGCCATGAACGAGGTGCCCCTCGCCAGGTTCGCGGAGATGATCGTGGGCAGCATCGACGGGGTCAACCCCACTCCGATGGCCACGGCGAAGAGCAGTGCCTGGAGCCAGTCCCCCGTGTGCCACCAGTTCAACAGGAACAC
>JBQEKJ010000037.1:0-13416 GCA_052103835.1 Pauljensenia sp. | reverse complement strand
TCGAGGCGATCATCCTCGGCCTCGTGCAGGGACTCACGGAGTTCCTGCCGATCTCCTCCTCCGCACACCTGCGCATCGTCGGTGAGCTGACCGGGGCCAGTGACCCTGGAGCCGCCTTCACGGCCATCACGCAGATCGGCACCGAGACCGCGGTCCTCATCTTCTTCTGGAAGGACATCACGCGGATCATCTCGCGCTGGGCGCGGTCCCTCCCCGTGGTCGGCCCCGCCAAGCGGGTGGCCTCCGCGGATCCGGATGTGAGGATCGGGTGGATGATCATCGTCGGATCCCTGCCCATCGGCATCCTCGGACTCCTCCTGGAGGACTGGATCGACACGACCTTCCGCAACCTGTGGATCACAGTGACAATGCTGGTGGTCTTCGGCCTCCTGCTGGGTCTCGCGGACCGCCTGGGGGCCAAGGTGCGCACCCTGGACCACATGAGCTGGCGTGACGCCGTGCTCTTCGGCCTCGCCCAGGCGATGGCGCTGATCCCCGGGGTGTCACGTTCGGGAGGCACGATCACCATGGGTCGCGCGCTCGGCTACACGCGCGAGGCCGCAGCGCGCTACTCGTTCCTGCTCGCGATGCCCGCCGTGTTCGCCTCCGGTTTCTACAAGGTCGCCAAGGTCCTCACCGGCGGGGACCACGTCGAGGTCGGCCCGACCCTGTTGGCCACGGTGATCGCCTTCGCCGTCGGCTACCTGGTCATCGTCTGGTTCCTCAAGCTGATCTCCACCAGGTCCTTCGCGCCCTTCGTCTGGTACCGCCTGGGGCTGGCTCTGGTGGTCGCACTGCTCCTGGTCACCCACGTGCTGGAGCCCATGGTCGGGGTGACCCCGTGAGCGTCCGCACAGGTCAACTTCCTGCTGCAGTCCTCTTCGACCAGGACGGTACCGTCGCTGACACCGAACCCGTGTGGATGGCTGCCGAGACCGTCATCGTCGAACGCCACGGCAGTTCCTGGTCCCATGAACTGGGACTGCAGATGGTGGGCAACCCCCTCGTGGTCTCCGCCGGGATCATGATCGAGCAGGCGCACCTGCCCATGACCCCCGACGAGGTCGTGGGTGAGCTGCTGGAGCTCGTCCGGCAGTCCCTGCAGGACCACGGTGTGCCCTGGCTGCCGGGCATCCCCGAGTTCTTCGGACACCTGCGCGCCGAGGGGATCCCCTTCGCCCTGGTGACCTCGTCCTACTGGCGCGTGGTGGAGGTGGTCGCCGAACTTGCACCCCATGGCGGTTTCGACGCTGTCGTCGCCGGCGATGACGTCGAGCGTGCCAAGCCTGCGCCCGACGCCTACCTGCTGGGTGCGGAGAAGCTGGGCGTGGACATCCGGGACTGCCTGGTCATCGAGGACTCACCGTCCGGGATCACCGCCGGACTCGCCTCCGGCGCCCGCGTGCTGGGCATCCCCTGCGTGCTCCCCGTCGAAGCGCGCCCGGGCCTGAGCCGACTGAACTCCGTCTCCGAGCTCGATGAGGAGACGATCGCGCGGATCATGTCGGGAGAGGTCGTCGACACCGTCGGCACGCGCTGACGGTCAGGCGCCCGACCCCGAGTGCTTCCGGCGCCGGTGGGGTCCCCCGGGTCCGGAGGCGCGGCCACACCTCAGGCGGCATCCACCCGGGTGCGCAGCAGGCGCTCCACGGCGGGTTCCTGCAGGGCGGGCGTCTCCCCGCCGAACACAGGGCACAGTGACTTCATCGCGCACCATCCGCACAGCGGGTTGCGCCGCGGCGCGAATGACCGACGGCGCGCATCCGCCTCGATTCCCTCCCAGATTCCGGTCACCTCACCTTGGAAGCGGGTGATGTCAGCGGCCTCCGGATCGAGTGTGAGCACCTGTCCGGACTTGAGGTACAGCAACTGGGTGCGGGCGGGCAGTCGGTCCGACTCGCGCAGCAGCAGCGCGTAGAAGCGCATCTGGAAGAGCGCCTCCTCCACGTAGCGGGGAGCGGGTGCCTTCCCCGTCTTGTAGTCGATGACGCGCAGGTCACCGCGGGAGGACCGGTCGATGCGGTCCACGAACCCCCTCAGCCGGACACCGTCCGGGGAGACCACGTCGAGGCGCTTCTCACGTGCCTCGGGCTCCAGCCACCGCGGGTCCTCGACCTGGAAGTAGCGGTCCACCACCGCTCGGACATCCACCATCCACGTGCGCAATTCCTCCTCATCCCCGAAGAGCGCCGCCAGGGAGGCGTCATGGGTGCCCATCTCCTGCCATTGGGGCTCCACCAACGACTGGGCGAACTCGGGGGTCCGCTGGTCCGAGGGGACGTCGTAGAGGTGTTCCAGGACGGCATGGACCAGGGTTCCCAGCGCGGTCGCCCTCGTCGCCGGTTCGCGGATGCGGTCCACGACGTGGAGGCGGTACTGGAGAGGGCAGCGCAGGTACTCCTTGGCGCGCGAGGCGGAGAGGGCGGGTTCCCAGCTGCCGCCGCCACGGGAAGCGGGGGCACTCCCGGGTCCGGACGCTGCAGGGGCGGTCGGCGCAGGGGTCGCCGGTGCGGGACCTGTGGGGTCCGCAGGGGAGGGGATCGGGGTTTCGGACATGTGTCCACGGTAGCCGCCGGCACGTGCACCTGGGCTGCGGGAGGCCACTCCTGTGGACACGGGCACCGACGGGTGGTGCGGGGCCGGAGGATAGACTCCCACCGATGAGCACCCAGCGCCCCACCCCCCGCCATGCATCCACTCCCGATCCGGTCCCCGCAGGTCCCGCGCCTGCCGGTCCCGGCCCGAGCGCGCCCGCAGGAGGGCCCCCCGGTGACCCGGACATCGCGACGACCGGCGCCGCGCCCCTCGGCCAGGCCTCCCACCGGGGGCTCCTGCACGAGGGGGACCGCGTCCAGGTGCGTGACCCCAAGGGCAGGCTCCACACGATCGTCCTGGTGGCGGGTGGGCGGTTCCAGACCAACCGCGGGACGTTGGCCCACGATGACCTCATCGGACTGCCCGACGGGCAGGTCGTGCGCACCCCGGAGGGTCGCGAGTTCCAGGTGCTGCGCCCCCTCCTCTCCGACTACGTCATGTCGATGCCACGCGGCGCAGCTGTGGTGTACCCCAAGGACGCGGGGACGATCGTGCAGATGGGGGACATCTTCCCCGGTGCCACCGTGGTCGAGGCCGGTGTGGGTTCCGGGGCGCTCTCCCTCTCCCTGCTCGACGCCGTGGGCGAGGGCGGCCACCTGCTCTCGGTGGAGCGACGCGCCGACTTCGCCGACATCGCAGCCGCCAATGTGGACCTGTGGTTCGGCCGACGCCACCCCGCCTGGGAGCTGCGGGTGGGCGATGTGGCCGATGCGCTGGACGACCTCCCGGGCGGCAGCGTGGACCGGGTGGTCCTCGACATGCTCGCGCCCTGGGAGAACATCGGCCACGTCTCCCGGGCCCTGGTTCCGGGCGGCGTCCTGACCTGCTACATCGCGACCGTCACGCAGATGTCCCGACTGGTGGAGGACCTGCGCTCCTCCGGTTGCTTCACGGAGCCGACCGCCTGGGAGACCCTCCAACGCGAGTGGCACCTGGAGGGGCTGGCCGTGCGCCCCGAGCACCGCATGGTCGCCCACACCGGATTCCTCCTCACCGCACGCAGGTTGGCGCCGGGGGTCTCCCCCCAGGGTGTGGACCGGCGCCCCGCCAAAGCCTCCGACGGACTGGCAGGGATGTGGGACGAGGAGTCCTCCTGGAGCGACGAGGCCGTGGGCACACGCACCTCCAGTGACAAGAAGGTCCGCCGGGTGCGCCGGGACGTGCAGGCCCGTGCCGCCCACTGGGTCGGGGAGGACACGACGCCGGTCGACGAGGGCGTCCCACCCACGGTCGACGAGGGAGGGACGGACACCACCGGGGTGTGAGCCTCGGCACGTCACCGGGTCGGGGCGTGGACCCGGCGGGCCGCGCACGGATGAGGCATCTACCGTTGGACTGATGTCCGGAGGAGGGGGAGTCGTGGGGGAGTCCTACAGCGAGAGCCGCGTCGAGGAGATGCAGCGCACGGTCGTGTCCCTGGAGGGCAAGAACGAACGCCTGACGCGCGCGCTCACCACGGCGCGCACCCAGCTCCTCCAGATGCAGGAGCAACTCCAACAGGTCAACAGGCCCCCGCTCACGTTGGCCACCTTCGTGGCCGCCGAGCCTTCCACACGTGAGTTGGAGGCGGTCGTCCAGGGGCGTCACATGCGCCTCGCTGCAGCCCCCTCCCTCGACCTCACCGCGCTCAGCGCGGGGCAGCTGTTGCGCGTGGACGACAAGCTGGTCGCGGTGGAGCCCGATGGCTTCCCCCGCAACGGAACCCTCGCCGCGGTCCTGGAGACCGTGGGCGCGGACCGGGTCCTCGTGGGACTGGAGGGCGGCCAGGAACACCTGGTTCTGCTGGCCGGGCCCCTGCGCCATGGCAACCTGCGTCCGGGTGACTCCGTGATGGTGGACCTTCGCTCCGGGTACGCCCTGGAACGCGTCGTGCGCTCCGACGTCGAACAGCTCCTCACTCCGGAGGTCCCCGACGTCTCGTACTCCGACATCGGCGGCCTGGACGCCCAGATCCAGCAGGTGCGCGACGCCATCGAGATGCCCTTCCGCCACCCCGAGCTCTACCGCACCTATGGATTGCGGCCCCCCAAGGGCATCCTCCTCTACGGCCCTCCCGGGTCCGGCAAGACCCTCATCGCCAAGGCCGTGGCGAACTCCCTGTCGCATGAGGACTCCGGGGCACGCACCTACTTCCTCTCCATCAAGGGCCCCGAACTGCTGAACAAGTTCGTCGGTGAGACCGAGCGCCAGATCCGCGCGATCTTCGCCCGTGCCCGCTCCCTGGCCTCCACCGACGTGCCCGTCGTGATCTTCTTCGACGAGATGGAGGCCCTCTTCCGCACGCGCGGTTCCGGGATTTCCTCCGACGTGGAGACCATGATCGTCCCCCAACTGCTCGCCGAGATGGACGGCGTGGAGTCCCTCGACAATGTCGTCATCATCGGTGCCTCCAACCGCGCGGACATGATCGATCCGGCCGTCCTGCGCCCCGGCCGCCTCGACGTGCGCATCCGGGTCGACCGCCCCGACCGCTCGGGCGCGCGCGACATCTTCTCCAAGTACCTCACCCCCGACCTTCCGGTGTCCCCTGACGAGGTGACCCGCAACGGTTCGCTCGAAGCCGCCCTGCGGGCGATGACCGAGCAGGCATTGGAGCGCCTCTACGCCCAGGACGACACCACCGCCCTCTTCGACGCGACCTTCGCCTCCGGGCGCACCCGGCGCATCCACCTCTCCGACATCGTCTCCGGTGCCCTCATCGCGGGCACGGTGGAACGTGCCAAGAAGCACGCGATCAAGGACACGCTGCGTGGGGCCGTCCAGGGCCTCAGCGCGGCGCACGTCCTGGCCGGGGTGGGTGAGGAGATGCAGGAGTCCATGGAACTGGCGCGCACCTCCTCCCCACAGGACTGGGCGCGCACCATCGGCATGCGCGAGGACGTCACGGCGGTCACGCCGGTCAGGGAGGAGCAGAGATGAGCGTGCGACGCATCATCGGCACCGAGACGGAGTACGGGGTGTACCGCCCTGGTGACCCATGGGCCAACGCCGTGGCCATGTCGGCCCAGGCCGTGGCCGCCTACGCGAGGATCTCGCGCGAGGGTGCCCCCGTGCGCTGGGACTACACGGGCGAGGATCCCCTCAATGACCTCCGTGGGCACCGCATGGACCGGGCTGCGGTCGACCCCTCCCTGCTCACCGACGACCCGTACCACCTCGCCCCCTCGGGCGGAACGGAGGCGATGGCACGCCCCACGCCTGAGGAACTGGCGCTGCCCTCGGCCACCAACGCCGTCCTGCGCAACGGGGCACGCCTCTACGTGGACCACGCCCACCCCGAGTACGCCGCCCCCGAGACCTCCAACCCCCACGACGCCGTCCGGTGGGACCGTGCGGGTGAGGTCGTGGCGCGACGCATCATGGATGAGGTCGCCCGCGCGGGCGAGCCGCCCGTGGTCCTCGTCAAGAACAACACCGACGGCAAGGGCGCCGCCTACGGCACCCACGAGAACTACCAGGTGCGCCGCCTGGTGGACCTCGACGACCTGATCCGGGGACTCACCCCATTCATGGTCACCCGTCCCGTCCTGTGCGGCGCCGGTCGGGTCGGCATCGGTCAGCGCTCCGAGGTCGCGGGCTTCCAGATCTCCCAGCGCGCCGACTTCGTCGAGAACGAGGTCGGTCTGGAGACCACCTTCAACAGGCCCATCATCAACACCCGCGACGAGCCCCACGCCGATCCCTCGCGCTTCCGTCGCCTCCACGTGATCAATGGGGACGGCAACATGTTCGACGTGTCCGCCCTGCTGCGCTTCGGGACGACCTCCCTGGTGCTGTGGGCCATCGAGCAGGGGATCGGCATGGAATGGGACGCCCTGTCCATGTCCGACCCGGTCCAGGAGACCTGGCAGGTCAGCCACGATCCGGACCTCACCCATCGCATCTCGCTGGTGGGTGGGCGCGCCTACACCGCCCCAGAGCTGCAGCAGGTCTACCTGGACCTGGTGCTGGCCACCTACGACCGGCTCGGGACCACCCCCGACGAGGCCGACCGGGAGGTCCTCGACACCTGGCAGTCGGTCCTGGACCGCATGCGCTCCGACCTGTGGAGCGTGGCCAGTGAGGTCGAGTGGGTCGCGAAGTACCAGTTGACGTCGCGTCAGCGGGAGAGGCTGGGGACCGACTGGGCCGATCCACGCCTGGCAGCCATCGACCTGCAGTGGTCGGACCTGCGTCCCGACCACGGACTCGTCGCCCGCCTCGCGGCGGCGGGACGGGTGCGGCGCCTCTTCACGGACGCGGAGGTGGAGGCCGCAGCGGACACTCCCCCCGGTGACACCCGTGCCTGGGTGAGGGGCCGCGCCGTGGACCGGGTGCCGAACCTGGCCAAGGCGTCGTGGACCTCGCTGGTGGTGGACGAGCCGGGGCAGGACCGCCTGGTGCGTCGTCCCATCCCCGAGGCCGACGGGGTGGACGCCGCCCTCGCCGACCTGGTCGAATCAGGCCGGGTCATCGACGACTGAGCGTGGACCACGTCCACGGAGAAGGAGACAGACATGTCCAACACACAGGTGTTCGCGGGATCGGGTGGGGGAGAGGATCCTGAGGAGGAGGCCGGCCAGGTCGAGGCCCGGACCGAGTCCATCGACGACCTCCTCGACCAGATCGACTCGGTCCTGGAGAACAACGCGGAGTCCTTCGTCCAGGGCTTCGTCCAGAAGGGCGGCCAGTGAGGTGAGACGACGGGTCGTCGGCATCGAGACCGAGTACGGGCTGAACGCGGCGTCCACCGACGCCTCGCCCTCGCCGGTCGACGCGGACAGGGCGGCGAGGTACCTCTTCGACCCCCTGCTGCACCGGGGGAGGTCCTCGAACCTGTTCCTGCGCAACGGGGGCAGGTTGTACCTCGACGTCGGCTCCCACCCGGAGTACGCCACCGCGGAGTGCGACCGTCTGGAGGACCTCCTGGCCCAGGACCGCGCGGGCTCCGCCATCCTGGCGGACCTGGCCGTCCAGGGCGACCGGGCGCTGGCCGCGGACGGCATCCACGCCCGCCTGCACCTCTTCCGCAACAACCTCGACGCCCAGGGCAACTCCTTCGGCTGCCACGAGAACTACCTGCTGCACCGCAGGCGCGACTTCCGTGAGGTCGCCGATGCCCTGGTCGCCTACTTCATCACCCGTCAGGTGATCACGGGTGCGGGCCACGTGCGCACCGCGTCAGGGAGGACCAGCTACTGCTTCTCCCAGCGCGCCGACCAGATGTGGGACGCCGTCTCCTCCGCGACCACGCGGTCCCGCCCGATCATCAACACCCGCGACGAGCCCCTGGCGGACTCCGGCTCCTACCGACGCATGCACGTCATCGTCGGGGACACGAATGTCGCGGAACCCACCACGGCCCTCAAGACGGGTGCCACCGAGCTGCTGCTCTCCGCCATCGAGGACGGGCTCCACCTCCAGGACCTGGCCCTGGCCGAGCCCATGCGCGCCATCCGCGAGATCAATGCGGACCTCACGGGCAGGGTGCGGGTCGAACTCGCAGACGGCCGGGAACTCACCGCCGCCCAGGTCCAGGCAGAGATCCGTTCCCGCGTCCTGGAGCGCACCGACCCCGACTCCCTGGACGACGTCCACCGATACGTCGTGGACCTGTGGGGGCGCGGCATCGGGGCCATCGAGTCCGGGGACTGGTCGGGCATCGACACCGAGCTCGATGTCGCGATCAAGAGGCGCCTCCTGGAGTCCTACGCCCGCCGGGCCGGCACGACCCTCGCCGATCCCCGCGTCGCGCGCCTGGAACTGGGCTACCACGACATCACCGCTGAGGGCCTGCGCCCCCGGATGGAGGCCTCCGGTCTGATGCGCCGCCTCACCACCGAGGACCAGGTCACCTCGGCCGTCACCACGCCACCCGCCACCACGCGCGCCGCACTGCGCGGACGCGTCATCGGTGCGGCGGAGGACGCCCGGCGCGACCTGACCGCAGACTGGGTCCACCTCCGACTCGACGACGGGACCACCCCGCCCCTGTCGCTGCAGGACCCGCTGGCCCATGATGACCCCCGCGTGGACGCCCTCGTGGAGCGGATCCTCGGACAGACCCCGACCCTGCCGGCATGACGGCCCCCCGGACCCGTCGCGCCACCCACGCGCCGCTCAGGAGGCGGTGGCCCCTCCTCCTCGCGGCGACCCTGGTGGTGCTGGTGGTCGCCGCTGCGGCAACGGTGGGCCTGTGGGTGCGCTCCGGTGACATCCTTGGGCAGTCCTCCTCGCAGTCCGCAGCGCAGTCCGGCTCGGTCCTCGACCGGGTGGCGGTCTCCGGCCGCCCGGGTGCGACTCCCGCCATCACGGTGACCTCTCCGCTGGAGGTCAGCGGAGTGAAGTACCGCGAGATGGTGACGGGCACCGGCCGGACCATCACGGAGGGCTCCCCGGTGGTGCTCGCCATCACCGCCTTCGACGGAGCGGACGGCACGATCCTCTCCCCGGACGCCCGACCCCGCACGACCGCGGGCCTGGCGGGCTCCGGGGAGTTCGACGATCTGCTCGACCGAGCGGTGACGGGCAGGAATGAGGGCTCGCGACTGCTCTTCGTGCGCTCCATCACCGACCCGGAGGCCGAGTCCGGGTCAGGGTCGGGGGAGGTGCGGGTGGAGATCGACGTCGTGGACATCCTCCCCTCCGTCGCCGACGGGGAGGCGGTGGAGATTCCCGCGGAGAGTCCTGTCACCGTCACCCTGGGCGACGACGGGCCGATGGTCTCCCACGAGGGTGCCGCACCCGACGGTACGACCACCCAGCTGCTGCTGCGGGGAAGCGGCGCGCAGGTCCGCTCCGGTGACATGGTGCTCGCCCAGTTCACCATCACCGGCTGGAGCGACGGGGAGGTCCGTGAGTCCACCTGGGACACGGGACTGCCGCGGGCCATCGACCTGTCCACCGCCATGCCCGGGCTCGTGGAGGCCTTGGTCGACCAGCGGGTCGGATCCCGCCTGGTGGTCACCATCCCCCCGGAACTGGCCACGGGTGACGACACCCTCATCGTCGTGGTCGACGTCCTGGGGACCTCGCCGGGTACGTCCTGACACCACCGGGCAACTCCCGGACGTCGGGACCCCCACCCACGCCTGCCGATAGGATCACCCCATGCCAGTCGCACTCCGCATCATCCCCTGCCTGGACGTCGACGCCGGTCGCGTCGTCAAGGGGGTCAACTTCGAGCACCTCCGCGACGCCGGGGACCCGGTGGAGCTCGCGCGGCGCTACTCGGAGGAGGGTGCCGACGAGATCACCTTCCTCGACGTCTCCGCTTCCTCACAGGGGCGCGCGACCATGCTTGACGTGGTCTCGGCAACAGCTGAGCAGGTGTTCGTCCCGCTCACGGTCGGCGGGGGAGTGCGCAGCGTCGAGGACGTGGCGACGCTCCTGGCCCACGGCGCCGACAAGGTCGGTGTCAACACCGCCGCCATCGCCGACCCCTCACTGATCCGACGGGTGACCGACCGCTTCGGTGACCAGGTCCTCGTGCTCTCCGTGGACGCGCGTCGCTGCCGCCCGGGTGTCACCACGGAGTCGGGCTTCGAGGTGACCACACACGGTGGTCGCCGCTCGACGGGCATCGACGCCCTGGACTGGGCGCACCGCGCAGAGGAGCTGGGGGCCGGTGAGATCCTGCTCAACTCCATGGACGCCGACGGCGTCCAGGAGGGCTTCGACGTCGAGATGCTGAGGGCCGCACGCGAGGTCGTCGGCATCCCCGTCATCGCCTCGGGCGGCGCGGGGCGCGTGGAGGACTTCATCGACGCGGCGCGCACCGGTGCGGACGCCGTGCTGGCGGCCTCCGTCTTCCACTTCGGCACCTTGGGCATCGGGCAGGTCAAGGAGGC
Source organism: Pauljensenia sp. (assembly GCA_052103835.1). Taxonomy (GTDB): domain Bacteria; phylum Actinomycetota; class Actinomycetes; order Actinomycetales; family Actinomycetaceae; genus Pauljensenia. The sequence goes on along the minus strand of JBQEKJ010000037.1, from coordinate 2,992 downwards.
GCTGGACGGGGCAGGTTTCCCCGTCCGTCGGTGAGGGGGCCGCCCTCGTGCACGCGAGCGGCACACGCGGGCTGGACGCCTGACGCACCACGGGCGCCACGGGTGGGAGGATGTCGGGCGTGAGCCTCGACCCCGACATCGCAGCCCGCCTGAAGCGGGACCCCGCCGGCCTCGTCGCCGCCGTCGTCCAGCAGTACGACACCCGTGAGGTGCTGATGGTCGGCTGGATGGATGACGAGGCCCTCCACCGCACCCTCACCACCGGGCGGGTGACCTTCTGGTCCCGGTCACGCCAGGAGTACTGGCGCAAGGGCGACACCTCCGGGCACCTGCAGTGGGTGAAGTCCATCCATCTGGACTGCGACGGGGACGCACTCCTCGTCGAGGTCGACCAGATCGGCGCGGCCTGCCACACAGGCACACGCAGCTGCTTCGAGGCCGGGGGAGACCTCCACGCCGTGATCGGGGAGGCCTCGTGAGCGCGCCGCACGGGGGGACCGTCCGTCTCGAATGGGGTGGGACCTGGCCCGACCGGGACACGTTCCATGAGCTGGCGCGGACCCGACGCGTCATCCCCGTGGTGCGCAAGGTCCTCGCGGACGAGCTCAGCGCCGTGGGCGTGTACCGCCAGCTCGCCGAGGGCCGCCCCGGAACCTACATCCTGGAGTCCGCCGAGCACGACGGCACCTGGGGACGGTGGTCCTTCATCGGGACCGCCTCTGCCGGGGCCATCACCGCGCGGGACGGGCACGCCAGCTGGAGTGGTACCCGCCCCGGCGGGGCCCTGGCCGAGGGCACCCTCCTCGAGGTGCTCCACTCCGCGCTGTCCGTGCTGCGCACCGACGCCGTCCCCGGCCTCCCACCGCTGACGGGAGCCCTGGTCGGATCCCTCGGTTGGGGCATCATCCCCGAGTGGGAACCCACCCTGGAACCGAGCGTCCCACGCGAGGTCGACGTGCCCGACGCGTCCCTGTGCCTGGCCAGCGAGGTCGCAGCCATCGACCACTCCGAGGGCTCGCTGTGGCTGGTGTCCATCGCCTGGAACATGGACGGTTCCGATGACCGCGTCGACGAGGTCTACGACGGTGCGCTCTCACGCCTGGACGGGATGGCAGCTCGCATGTCACGCCCGATCAGGCCCGCCGTCCTCGGACTCAGTGGACTCTGCGGTCCTGCGGGTGAAGGCGGCACACCCGTGGAGCCCCCGACCGTCGTGCATCGCACGCCGCGGGAGCAGTTCGAGACCAGTGTGGTCGCCGCCAAGCAGGCGATCCGCGACGGCGAGGTGTTCCAGGTCGTGGTCTCCCAGCGCCTCGACGTGGACACCGATGCCTCGGGGCTGGACGTCTACCGGGTGTTGCGCACCGTGAATCCCTCTCCCTACATGTACTACCTGCGCCTGCCCGACGGGCGCGGCGGCACCTACGACGTCGTGGGGTCCTCACCGGAGACGCTCATGCGCACCCAGGGGCGCAGGGTGTGGACCTACCCGATCGCGGGCTCACGTCCCCGTGGGGCGGACTCCGCGGAGGATCGTCAGCTGGCCGAGGACCTGCTGGCAGACCCCAAGGAGCTCTCCGAGCACGTCATGCTCGTCGACCTCGCCCGCAACGACCTCTCCAAGGTGTGCGACCCGGCCAGTGTGGAGGTGTCGACACTCATGGAGGTCAAGCGCTTCTCCCACATCCAGCACATCTCCTCCACGGTGACCGGACGCCTGCGCGACGGCGTGGATGCCCTGGACTGCCTGGTGGCGACCTTCCCGGCCGGAACACTGTCCGGTGCACCCAAGCCGCGTGCGATCCGTCTCATCGACGAGCTCGAGCCCGCAGCGCGGGGCGTCTACGGCGGAGTGGTCGGCTACTTCGACCTGTCGGGCGACGCGGACCTGGCGATCGCCATCCGGACCGCTTGCCTGAGCGCGGGGACTGCCTCCGTGCAGGCCGGGGCGGGTCTGGTGGCCGACTCCGTGCCCGCCACCGAGTACGAGGAGACGCGCAACAAGGCGGCGGCAGCCCTGGACTCGGTCCTGCGCGCCACCCAGCTGGAGCCGCTGGTCGCCTCCTCCGCGCAGGAGGCGGCACCCGCCGCCGACGCCGCCACGCGGGACCGGACCACAGGTTCCCACCGGCCCGGATGATGACCCCGATTCGGGCGCTGGACGCTTGACGGCTAGCATCGGGGAAACCACGCATGAGGGGAGTGACGGCCATGAGTGTCCTCGACGGCATCATCGCCGGAGTGCTGGAGGACTTGCGCGAGCGTGAGTCCCTGGTCTCCATGGACGACCTCAAGGTCCGCACGAGGCGTGCACCTGAGGCGCTCGACGTCGTGGGCGCCATGCGCGGCCAGGACGGGGCCGTGTCGATCATCTCCGAGGTCAAGAGGTCCTCCCCCTCCAAGGGGAACCTCGCGACGATCGCGGATCCCGCGGCGCTGGCCTCCGTCTACGAGGACGCCGGGGCGACGGTGATCTCCGTGCTCACGGAGCAGCGCCGGTTCCACGGTTCCCTGTCTGACCTGGACTCCGTGCGCGCCGCGGTCGACATCCCCGTCCTGCGCAAGGACTTCGTGGTGACGCCCTACCAGGTCCACGAGGCCCGCGCCCACGGTGCCGACATGGTGCTCCTCATCGTCGCGGCACTGGAGCAGCCCGCCCTCGTCTCCCTGCTGGAGCGTGTGGAGTCACTCGGCATGACGGCCCTGGTGGAGACCCACTCGCGGCTGGAGGCCCTGCGGGCACTGGACGCGGGTGCCAAGGTGGTGGGTGTCAACGCCCGCGACCTGACGACCCTCGAGGTCGACCGCTCGACCATCGAGCAGGTCATCGACGTCATCCCGGCGGAGGTCATCGCGGTGGCCGAGTCGGGTGTGCGGACCCCGCACGACGTCTTCGAGTACGCGCGTTGGGGTGCCGACGCCGTGCTCGTGGGAGAGGCACTCGTGACGTCGGGGGACCCCGACGCCGCAGTGCGGGACATGGTGAGCGCAG
>JBQEKJ010000036.1:0-13523 GCA_052103835.1 Pauljensenia sp. | reverse complement strand
CCCGGAGATGGACCCCCCGGCCGGGATGCAGCGGTCCAGCGCCGCGCGCGTGCCGCCCAGCGCCTGGCCGACCGGGCCGGCCTCCGCGCGCCACGGCACGATGGTGATGGTGTCACCATCGTGGAAGGAACGCATGTGCAGCTGGCAGGTCGTGGTGACCTCGGGGCCGTGGGCGATCCCGTCGATGACGAGACCACACTGGCCACAGATGCCCTCGCGGCAGTCGGAGTCGAACGCGATGGGCTCCTCACCCCGCGCGAAGAGCTCCTCGTTGAGGACGTCGAGCATCTCCAGGAAGGAGGACTCCTCGGAGATCCCACGGATCTGGTACTCGTGCATGGCACCGGGGTCCTCGGGACCGCTCTGGCGCCAGATTCTCAGTGTGAGGTTCACTTGTAGCTCCGCTGCTTCAGCTCGATGTTCTTGTAGACGAGGTCCTCCTTGTGGAGGACCGGAGGCTGCCCCTCACCGGCCCACTCCCAGGCAGCGACGTAGAGGTACTTGTCGTCGTTGCGCAGCGCCTCACCCTCGGGCGTCTGGGACTCCGAGCGGAAGTGCCCACCGCAGGACTCCTCGCGGTGGAGGGCATCGACGCACATGAGCTCACCCAGCTCCATGAAGTCGGCCACGCGGCCCGCCTTCTCCAGGGACTGGTTGAGTTCGCCGACCGACTTGCCGGGCACGCGGACGTTCTTCCAGAAGTCCGCGCGCAGCTCACGGATCAGACCGATGGCCTTGCGCAGCCCCTCCTCATTGCGGTCCATCCCGCAGTACTCCCACATGATGTGGCCGAGTTCCTTGTGGAAGGAGTCCACCGAGCGGTTGCCGTTGATCGCCATGAGGCGGTCGATGCGGTCCTGGGCCTGCTTCTTGGCGGCGACGACGTCCGGGGAGGACTCGTCGAGCTTGGGAAGCCCGAAAGCATGGGACAGGTAGTCGTTCATCGTGTCAGGCAGGACGAAGTAGCCGTCCGAGAGGCCCTGCATGAGGGCCGAGGCCCCCAGGCGGTTGGCCCCGTGGTCGGAGAAGTTCGCCTCACCGGCAACGTAGAGGCCAGTCAGGTTGGACTCGAGGTCGTAGTCGACCCACAGCCCACCCATCGTGTAGTGCACAGCGGGGTAGATGCGCATCGGGACCTCGTAGGGGTTCTCCCCCGTGATGCGCAGGTACATGTCGAAGAGGTTGCCGTACTTCTCCGAGACCTTGTCGCGTCCCAGACGCGAGATCGCATCGGCGAAATCCAGGTAGACGCCGCGCGCCTCCCCGTCGATCTTCGGGCCCACGCCGCGACCCTCGTCGCACATGTTCTTCGCCTGGCGCGACGCGATGTCGCGGGGCACCAGGTTGCCGAAGGACGGGTAGATCCGCTCCAGGTAGTAGTCGCGGTCCTCCTCGGGGATCTGGCGGGGATCCTTCTCGCAGTCCTCGGCGCGCTTGGGCACCCAGATGCGACCGTCGTTGCGCAGGGACTCCGACATCAGCGTCAGCTTGGACTGCTGGTCGCCGTGCTGGGGGATGCAGGTGGGGTGGATCTGCGTGAAGCAGGGGTTGCCGAAGTAGGCGCCCTTGCGGTGTGCGCGCCAGATGGCCGTCGCGTTGCAACCCATGGCGTTCGTCGACAGGAAGAAGACGTTGCCGTAGCCGCCCGAGGCCAGGACCACCGCGTCACCGAGGTAGGTCTCCAGCTCACCGGTGGTCATGTTGCGGGCGATCAGTCCACGTGCCCGCCCGTCGGAGACGATGAGCTCGACCATCTCGTGGCGCGAGTGTTCGACGACCGTGCCGGCCGCCACCTGACGCTCCAGGGCCTGGTAGGCCCCGATGAGGAGCTGCTGACCCGTCTGGCCGCGCGCGTAGAAGGTGCGCGAGACCTGCACGCCGCCGAAGGAGCGGTTGTCGAGCAGTCCGCCGTACTCACGGGCGAAGGGGACGCCCTGGGCGACGCACTGGTCGATGATGTTGTTGGAGACCTCGGCGAGGCGGTACACGTTGGACTCGCGTGAGCGGTAGTCCCCACCCTTGACCGTGTCGTAGAACAGACGGTAGACGGAGTCATTGTCGTTGCGGTAGTTCTTCGCGGCGTTGATGCCGCCCTGGGCGGCGATCGAGTGGGCCCTGCGCGCCGAGTCCTGGTAGAAGAACACGTCGACGTTGTAGCCCATCTCGCCCAGCGAGGCGGCTGCAGCACCGCCGGCCAGGCCGGAGCCGACGATGAGGACGCGGAGCTTGCGGCGGTTGGCCGGATTCACGAGGGCGGCACTGAACTTGCGCTGCTCCCAGCACTGGGACAGCGGCACGTCCAGGGGCGCCTTGGTGTCGGCGATGGGCTCACCCTCGCGGTAGAGGCCCTTGATGAGTGTGTCAGTCATTTTTCAGCACTTCCTCAGGAAATGATCCCGAACGCGATGGCCAGCGGCGGGGCCATGAACATGACGAAGATCAGGCCGCCGATGAGGCCGGAGAGCACGACCATGAACTTCCGGGTCCCCGCACGCACCCAGCCCAGGGACTGGAATGCCGACCAGAATCCGTGGGCGACGTGCAGGGCCGCCGCGGCGACGAACACCAGGTAGACGATCACCATGAACGGCTGCTGGAAGGAGGCCACCATCCGCTCGTACGGGCTGGAGTCCACGGTGAACCCGGTCCGCACCGTTGCGGTGGTGAAGTGCAGGATGTGGAAGACGATCAGGAAGAGCAGCAGCACTGCGGTCACGCGCATGGTGCGCGCGGCGTAGGCGTCAGCAGCACTCTTCTTGACGACGTAGCGGGAGGCGCGCGCACGCTTGGAACGCTTCCAGGTGATGGCGGCAGCGACGACGTGGATGACGAGCATCAGCAGCATGGCGCCACGGAAGACCCAGATGAATCCGCCGTGGGGGAAGATCGGGACGAACGCGTCGACCTTCAGCCAGTGGGCGTAGTCGTTGTACACCTCCTCGCCGAGGAACATCTTGAGGTTGCCGTACGAGTGGAACAGCAGGAACATCACGAAGACGAGGCCGGAGACCGCCATGAGTTGCTTGACGAACACAGTGGTGGTCCACGCGCGCCGCTTCTTCGTTGCGACAGTAGTTGTGGCCATGTGACACACCGTATCCGGCGATCAACGCCCCCTCGTGGGACCCCGGACCCGGACCTGACCTGCGGCGAGTCAGAGGTCACTCTTTTGGCCTGTTCGTGCCGCTGGAACGACCCTCCCACACCCTCCGCACGGGGGTGGACACGCAAGCATCCGGCCCACGACCAATCGATTTCCGCAAGCGTCGCATGTCCGAATGACCTGCAGCCTCCTCCGGTCCGCCCGGGGGTCCGTCCCGCAGCGACTCCCAGAGGGGCTGCCAGACATCGACGAGGGCGACCCCGAGCGGGTCACGCTCCCGGGTGCGCACCGTCAGTCCGCAGCTCCGATCGGTGCGCCATGGGTGTCGCCCAGGTCCAGGCGCATCGTGACGGCGTCCTCGCGGGGATTGCGGAAGTAGTGGCGGACCATGCCGATGCGGCGGAACCCGTGGGCCAGGTACAGGCGCTGCGCCGACTCATTGGAGGCCCTGACCTCCAGGAACACACGCTCCGAACCGATCGTGCGGGCGGCTGCGACGATGTCCTCCAGGAGCAGGGTCCCCACTCCCCCGCCGCGATGGTCCGGCAGCACGCCGATGGTCATGACATCGGAGTCCGGACCGATGAGGATCCCGGCGTACCCGACGAGGTGTTCCTCCACCTCCGCACCCACGTAGTGACGACCGGGAGCGGAGAGCTCCTCGGCGACCATGGCTCGTGTCCACGGGTCCTCGGAGAAGATCTGCGCCTCGAGTGCGGAGACGAGGTGGACGTCGTCCGGGCCCAGCGCGCGCAGGTCCACCTGCGCGCGCGCAGCATGTGACCGTGACCCTTCACCCGGGATGCTCATGCGTCGGGCTCCCCCGGGGTCGGTCCCCCGTACCGGAAGGGTCCGGCAGGAGGAATGCCCTCCGCGCCGCGGCCGACTGGGCCCCGCACCGGGTCGCTCACAGGACCGCAATCGTATGAACCCCAGCCCGGGGCACTCACAGCGCCGCGGTCGGCTGACCCTGGATGTCGGGTCGGCGCAGGTAGAGGGGCTCGGTGCCCAATCGCTCCGTCTCCCCGCGAGCCAGGCGCGAGGCGACGAGGCGCACGAGGACGGAGGGGTCCAGGGAGACATCCGGCCCGAGCGGGACCTGCTGCAGGGTCTCGACGGCGTGCTCGGGGACCACTCCGGCCGGCACCAGCAGCGCGTCCGTCTCACGCATGGCGTTCACGACGGTACGGGGGGTCGAGACCTGGGGTCCCTCGACCGCATGGACGTCATCGGGCCCCACGGCCCGGTAGCGCGCCCAGTAGAGCTCATGGCGGCGGGCGTCAGTGATGACGACGACCTCGGCGTCCGGGGGAAGCAGGTCGAGTGCCTGCCGGGCGACGATGTCCAGGCTGGAGGCCCCGAACACCTCCGCGCCAGCCGCCCGTGCCAGGACCCTGGCGGTGACCAGACCTGCACGCAGCCCGGTGAAGGGCGCCGGCCCTGTACCGACCAGGACAGCGGTGATGCCCGCATCCGCCAGTGCGCCGCTCACCCCTGAGGAGCGCAGGACCTCGCGGACCAGGGGCGTGACTGATTCGGCATGTCGGCGTGTGGAGTCGTTCTCGGCGTGGGCGAGGACGATGCCGTCGCGCACGAGTGCCACCGTGGTGGCCGAGGAGGTGTCCAGGCAGAGTTCGCTCACGGCAGTCGATCCTACTCGGTGGCCGTGTGGTCGTTGCCGTCCCCGATGCGGTCCGCCGACCCGACGACAGCGCGGGCCTCCTCACCGAGATTGTCGAGCTCACCGTCCCAGCGAGCCCCGAGAGGACGCAGGGTGACGGTGCGGTGCCCGTCGTCCATCTGCTCCAGGTCGATGACCCCACCCTCGTCGTGGGCGGTGCCCCCGCGCGGGCGGGTGACGTCGACCTCGAGGCGCTGGTCGGAGAGTCCCTCGGCCTTTCCCTCGCCCCACTCCACGACCGTGACGGAGTCGGCCAGGGAGGAGTCCAGGTCCAGGGTCTCCAGGTCGTCCAGGTCCTTGATGCGGTAGGCGTCCGCGTGGATCAGGTCCGGTCCCCCCACCAGCGAGGGGTGCACCCGCGCCACGATGAAGGTCGGGGAGGAGACATGTCCGCGCACGTGCAGGCCCTGCCCGATCCCCTGGGCGAAGGTCGTCTTGCCAGCGCCGAGCTCACCGCGCAGCATGACCAGGTCGCCTGCGCGCAGATGTGTCGCCAGGGCCTGACCCAGGGCACGTGTGGCCTCGGCATCGTCGACCTCGAAACTGGTCATTCCCGTCCTTCCTCAGTGGCGGAGTGGCCGCCCTCGTGGATGTGCACGCGCGGGACCCTCTCCCCCAGACGGGAGACGATCTCGTAGTTGATGGTCCCGCACACGCGGGCCCACTGGTCCGCGGAGGGGACCCGGTCGCGGGCGGGGTCACCGAAGAGGACCGCGGTGTCGCCCACGCGCGCGGGTGCATCCCCCGCAGCGCTGTTCTGGTCGTCGCGGGCAGGACCCAGGTCGATGACGAACTGGTCCATGCACACCCTGCCCACGACGTGGGTGGCGATGGGGCCCCCATCTGTGAGCACAGTGACGGGTCCACTGTTCGAGGCTGCGCGGAGGATGCCATCGGCGTAGCCGAGCGGGACCAGCCCCATCCAACGATGCGTCGGGGTGCGCCAGGTCCCCCCGTAGGAGACGGGTCGGTCGGCGGCGACCACCTTGACGGAGGTGAGTGGCGCCTCCAGTCGCATGACGGGACGAAGGCCTAGCTCCGCGGAACCCTCGACGTCCGGGTCGGGGCTCAGGCCGTACATGCCGATGCCGATGCGGACCAGGTCGTAGTGGGCCTCCGGGTGCCACAGGGCACCGGCGGTGGCACTGAGGTGGCGGATGGCGGGGTGGAGTCCGGCACGGGCGAGGACCTCCAGCCCGGACTCGAAGATCGCGACGTGCTCGGCGGTGGAGGCCAATCCCTCCGGGGAGGGGTCATCAGCGCGGGAGAGGTGGGACCAGGCGCCCAGCAACTCGACCTGTCCGCCGTCCACGGCCGCGCGCACTGCGGCGGCCAGGGCGGGGAGGTCCTCGGGTGTGGACCCGGCGCGTGACATGCCGGTGTCGATCTTGACGTGGATGCGGGCCGGGCGGCCCAGGGACCGGGCTGCCGCGGCGATCTCGGCGAGCGCCCAGGTCCAGGAGACCGACAGGTCGATGTCGGCCTCGATGGCGCGCGCCCAGTCCTGACCACTCGGCGCGATCCAGGCGAGGATCGGGGCGGAGTCGCGGGGCACGCCGTGTGCGTCCAGGGCCGCGCGCAGCTCCAGGGCCTCCTCCATCTGAGCCACTCCCAGCCAGTCGGCACCGGCCGCGAGCGCCGCGAGCGCCACGGGGAGCTGTCCGTGTCCGTAGGCGCCCGCCTTGACGACGGCCATCTGGAGGCTGTGCGGGGCACGCCCCCTCAGGACGCGCAGGTTGTGGGCCACGGCGTCCAGGTCCACGACCGCCCGGGAGGGATAGGTCTCGATGGGACGGGATACCGTGTCGGGAACCACGGGGGTGGCGTCAGTGGGAACGACGGGGGTGGCAGCGACGGGGACAACAGGGGAGGCCGGGACGGCCGGGATCGTGCTCACCGGGCCAGTATCCCACCGGGCGAACAGGTCGCACGCGTTGCGCTCACCGGGCACTCCGGTCAGCCGCGGTCAGCCCCTGAACGACGCGGGTCGAGCCACCCCGGAACGACGCGGGTCAGGACACCACTCCACCCGGACCCTTCCGCACCGCGAGCTCGATGGCCATGACCCCGTCCTCCTCACGCCCCGGCACATCGATGAAGCCCTCCGAGCGGTAGAGGGCGACGGCGGCGCGGTTCGCCGGCTCCACGGAGAGGGACACCCCTGTGACGCCGCGCTCGGCTGCCCGGTCCAGGGCGGCACGCAGGAGGCGCCGCCCCCATCCGTGGTGGCGATGACCACGCATGACTGACAACGACAGCTCCGGCACCTCGGGTGCGATCCACCCGTAGCCGGCATCCTCCTCGGGCAGGAAGAGCACGGACACCACCCCGACGAGGGTCCCAGCTCCCTCCGCGACCAGGGCGAAGTCTCCCCGCTCGGGGAGCAGGCGGGTGTAGCGACGAAAGTCCGGGGAGCTGCGGACCTGTTCGAGGGTGAAGCGACGGTTCTCCCAGTTCAGGGCCGTCCACGTACCCGTCTCCAGGATCCCCGAGCGGTCCGCGTCGAGCTCCCTGATGACGACGTCATCCATGTCGCGACCTCCTCGTACTCCCGGGGTCTCCGCGTCACTGCGGCTCCCGGACCGAGTCTATTCGTCGTGCCCCCCGTACACCGCGGGAAGGGGGGAAGCACGGCGGGATCCGCGCTCTTCCCGGAACCCTCCCTCAGGAGTCGAGCGCCTTCGCCACCCCGATCAGGACCGCACCGGCGACCACCAGGACCACACCCGCCATCGTGGTGACGAGTTCACGCCGCGTGCGCTTCTCCCCCAGCAGGAAGATGCCGCCGAGGGTGGAGATGATGACGCCGAGCTGGGACAGGGAGAATCCCATGGCCACGCCGACACGGGCCGCATTGGTCTGCATGAGCAGCACACCCAGCCCCCACAGGACTCCGGGGAAGAGCTGACGCAGGGTCACCCGCGACCACCGCGTGTCGCGCCTGCCGAGTTCAGGGGTGAAGCGCGGCGAGGTGAGGACCAGGCAGGCGACCACACATCCCACGAACTGCGGCAGCATGGCCTCCTTGCCGTCAATGGCGAAGGAACGCTGCACGAGCAGGTACCCGACGAGACAGATGGTCGAGACGACCAGGTCTGTCCGACCCTTCCCCCAGTCCAGGCCCTCACGCAGGGGGTTGCCCTCGGTCCAGGTCGTACAGGTCACCCCGGCGGTGAGCAGGAGCAGGGCGAACATGCCGACCGGCATGGCCCCGGGACCCCGCCACTCTCCGAAGAGGATGATGCCGCCCAGTGCCATGCCCACCAGCTGGGCGCCGGTGGAGATGGGCATGGTGCGGGAGACACCGATGTGGTTGAAGCCCCGGACCTGGTACAGGATGCCGACGCCGAGCACGACGCCCGTGATGAAGGCGACCAGGACCGTGCGCAGGTCCCAGTTCACCCCGAGGAAGGGGGTGATCACCACGGCGATCAGGAGCCCGCCGGTGACCTCGCCCATCGTCTGCTGCCGGTAGTCACCACCCAGCGCGACCAGCAGCAACGACATCACGCCGAAGATCAGCGAAGGGGTCAGGGCGATGAAGAAGTCGGCCACCGCGTCACCCTACAGCGTGGGAGACTGCCCCGAGGACACCCCTTCGTCCCGGTCGTCCGGGGCATCCCAGGCATCCCTGCGCCTCCGCAGACGTTCCTCCTCCGCCACCCGCAGCAGCCGCCCGATGACGACGGGCACTGCCCCGGCCAGGTCGTCGGCCTGGATGGGCATGCCGGGGACCGCGACATGGCCGGCGGCATCCACCCGCGCTGCGATGCGGGCCGCGTGCGCGTGGATCCATACTGCGCTGGCAGCCGTGAGGGGGATGTCGACGAGGGCACCCCCCAGTTCCTCCTCGGCCCTCCTCTGGGCCAGCAGGGACGCCAGGACACCGGCGAGGACGTCTCCGCTGCCGGCGACCCCTGTCCATCCGGTGTCCCCGGCGACGGAGAGCACTCTCGTGTCACCACCCACCACCAGGGTCACCGACCCCTTGAGGACGACCGTCGCACCCGTCAGTGCCACCACCCGTCGAGCGGCGACCAATGGGGCCGCCTCCACCTCCGAGCGCTCGACCGCGCGGTCCTCCAGGTGTGAGAGCAGCGTGGCGGCCTCCCCGGCATGCGGGGTGAGGACCACCCGGTCCAGGGAGCCGTGGTCCTCCAGGAGAGCCGCAACGAAAGCAAGGGCACCGGCATCGAGCACCAGGGGGATCCCCCGCCCCAGGGCCCGCCGGGCGACGGCCAGGGCGCGGGGCTCGATGTCCGCGTCCAGGCCGGATCCGACGACTGCGGCCTGGGAGCGGCCCGACGCAGTGACCACTCCGGGGTGGCGGTCCAGGACGATGCGTGCCGTGCGCCCGGCGGACTCCAGGCGCACCATCCCCGGCCCCGCGCCGAGCGCACCCATCGTGGCCAGGACACCGGCTCCCGGATACGTGTCCGAACCCGCGGCCACGGTGACAACGCCACGCGTGTACTTGTGGTCGAAGGGCCCCGGCGCGCGCAACGTCAGGGCGACGTCGACGTCCTCGGGACGCAACACCTCGAGCGTCGTGCTCGCGTCGTCTTCTGTGCTCTCGGTGCCGGTCGCAGGACTCTCACCGCCGACACCCGCGGGGTGCTGCCCACCCTCCACGCCACCCGTGACCCGATCGTGGGTGGAGGCACGGGACGTGCCACCGGCTCTGCGAGCAGTCCCCACGTCGATACCGAGGTCCACCGTCTCCAGGGTGCCCGCGTACTGGGCGGCCGGCGGCAGCAGCAACGGCGTCTTGCAGGCACCCATGGTCACCGTGTGATCTGCGCGGAGCACCGCACCGGGCAGTGTCCCGTCCGCGGTGCAGGACCCCGAGGGCACGTCCACGGCCACGATCCGGGTTCCCCAGCGTTGGGCGGCATCCCCGAGGTCGTGCACGACAGCGGCCAGGGGTTCGCGCAGTGGCCCCGACAGGCCGGTCCCGGTCAGGCCGTCGATCCAGATGTCGCCCTGGAGCCAGGTGGGGACGCCCTCGTCAATGCCCCTGGCGGGACCCGACCCGGTGGCACTCTCCGTGGCGCCACCCGCACCCGCAGCAGAGTCCTCACCAGGACCCGGACCCGGACCTCTGCGGTCAGGGCCACCCTCGTCGGCACCGGGACCGAGGGCGCTCCCAGCAGCGTCGCGAACCCCGTGGGTACCACCGCCTTCCTCGGACCCCCTCGGTGGGAGGGGGAACGCGCGGATATCGACACCCGCGTCGCGAGCCTCCGCGAGGGCACGGGGGTGGGGATGGTCACTGAACAGGGCAGCACGCACGTCCGACCCGGTGCGTGCGAGCATGGCCGCGGCGTGGAGTGCGTCGCCGCCGTTGTCCCCACCACCCACCAGTGCCACGACTGTGGAAGCACCCCCACCCAGACGCTCGACGGCATCCGCCACGCCGCGAGCCGCGCGCACCATGAGCGCGTCCTCAGGCGCAGCAGCCACCGCCAGCCGCTCCGCCTCGCGGACGGCTGCTGGGGACACGGCATGGATCACGCCCCCATTGTGCCCCGGGGACACGCTGCACGGCTCGGCGGACGACCCACCGGGCGATTGGCCTGGCCGCTCAGCGGGCGACTGGCCCGGTGACCCACCCGGCGAGCCACCAGGAGTCCCCCATCACCTCACTCCACTGTCACCGACTTGGCGAGGTTGCGGGGCTGGTCGACATCGTGACCCATCGTGGCAGCCAGCTCACAGGCGAAGATCTGCAGGGGCACCACGGTGAGCAGAGGCATGTACAACGTCGGGGTGCGCGGCACCCGGAAGACGATCTCCGCGTACTCGTCCACCGAGGTGTCACCCTCTTCTGCGACGACGAGGGTGCGGGCCCCGCGCGCCCGGACCTCCTGGATGTTGGAGACGACCTTGTTGTGCAGCTCCGGGCGGCGAGGGGTGGGGACGATGATCATCACCGGCTGTCCCTCGTCGATGAGGGCGATGGGTCCGTGCTTGAGCTCGCCGGCGGCAAACCCCTCGGCGTGGATGTAGCACAGCTCCTTGAGTTTGAGGGCTCCCTCCAGGGCGACGGGGAAGCCGACGTGGCGGCCCAGGTAGATCATCGAGTCGATGTCGGCCATGGAGCGTGCGACCTGACGCACGGTCTCGGCACGGTCGAGAACCCACTGGATCGCCTCGGGGACGCGCTCCAGCTTCTCCATGTAGTCCTCGACCTCGTCGGCGTACTTGTTGCCACGGACCTGGGCCAGGTAGAGGCCCAGCACGTAGGTCGCGGCGATCTGCGCGGTGAAGGCCTTGGTGGAGGCCACTGCGATCTCGGGGCCGGCGTGGGTGAGCAGGACCGCGTCGGACTCGCGCGAGATGGTGGAACCGGGGGTGTTGACGATGGCGATGACACGAGCACCCTGCTCCCGGGCGTGGCGGATCGCCATGATCGTGTCCATGGTCTCCCCCGACTGCGAGATGGCCACGACCAGCGTCTTCTCGTTGACCACCGGGTCGCGGTAGCGGAACTCGTGGGCCAGCTCGACCTCGACGGGGATCCGGCACCAGTGTTCGATGGCATAGCGGGCGACCAGCCCCGCATAGGAGGCGGTCCCGCAGGCGACGATGATCATCTTGTCGGCGCCGCGCAGGATGGACTCCGGGATGCGCAGTTCGTCCAGTGCCAGGTGGCCGCTCTCGTCCATGCGGTCGGCGATGGTGGCGGCCACGGCGCGGGGCTGCTCGTGGATCTCCTTCTCCATGAACGTGGGCCAGCCCTCCTTCGTGGCGCGCTCCCGGGCGAAGTCGACACTGAAGTGGTGGGGCTCCAGGACCGCGCCGTCCTTGTCAAGGACGACGATGCCCTCCGCCGTGACGGCCACGACCTGGTCCTGACCGACCTCGACGGCGTCGGTGGTCTGGCTGGCGAAGGCCAGGGCGTCGGAGCCGAGGAAGTTCTCGCCCTCGCCCACCCCGATGACCAGCGGGGAGGAGCGCCGCGCCGCGACGATGAGGCCCGGCACCTCCTCGCTGAGTGCCAGGAGGGTGTAGGTGCCCTGCAGGCGGGGGGTGATGGCGAGCATGGCGGCGACGAGGGCGCGACCGCGATCCCTGTCATGTCCGGTGAGGCCCGGCAGGTCCCCGTCCCAGGCGAGCAGCTCGGCGTCGTGGAAGGCGCGATCCAGCAGATGGACGACGACCTCCGTGTCGGTCTCGGAGACGAAGCGGTAGCCATCTGCACGCAGCTCGGAGCGCAGGGCGTCGGCATTCTCGATGATCCCGTTGTGGACCAGGGCCAGGCGGTGGTCCATGGAGACGTGGGGGTGGGCGTTGACCAGGGTCGGCTGTCCGTGAGTGGCCCAGCGGGTGTGCCCGATGGCTGAGCGGGAGGGTGCTGTGGGGGTCTCCGCCAGGGCGGCTCGGAGATTGGTCAGCTTCCCGACGGCCTTGACGACCGTGAGCTCCGAACCGTCATCCTCCTCACCGTGTGTCAGCGCCACGCCTGCGGAGTCGTACCCGCGGTACTCCAGGCGGGAGAGGCCGTCCATGACGACATCCAGGGGGCGGGCTGAACAGCTGCGGGCCACATGGCCGACGATTCCACACATGGCCCCATTGGAGCACGGCGACGCCACGGGGACCAAGACCGACACGAGGAGCCGAGCGTGGATGATCGCGGGGCGCGAGCAGTGCTCAGGATGCGCCACAATACCGGGGTGAGCCCCCTCATCGAGCCGTCCACCGGGACCAGCCCCTTCACACACTTCAGTCGTGCGGAGTGGGACCGACTGGCCTCCCGCACCCCCCTGCCGCTGACACCGACGGACATCTCCCGGATCGCCTCCCTCGGCGACCCGATCGACATGCAGGAGGTCGACGCGATCTACCGGCCACTGTCCGCCCTGCTCCAGCTGTACGTGGAGGGCTCTCGCCAGACCGCGGCGGCTCGGCGGGCGTTCCTGGAGGAACCCGACTCCCCCCCGACCCCCTTCGTCATCGGTATCGCCGGTTCCGTCGCCGTGGGCAAGTCGACCGTGGCCCGGCTGCTGCGCCTGCTGCTGTCGCGTTGGGAACACACACCCCGCGTCGACCTCGTGACGACCGACGGGTTCCTGTTGCCCAATGCCGTCCTGGAGGAGCGCGGAATCCTGGCGCGCAAGGGATTCCCCGAGTCCTACGATCGCGCCGCCCTGCGCGACTTCCTGGCCCGGGTCAAGGCGGGTGAGGCAGACATTCGTGTCCCGGTCTACGACCACGTGTCCTACGACGTGGTGCCCGGGAGGTCCGTGGCCATCTCACGCCCCGACATCCTCATCGTCGAAGGTGTCAACGTGCTGCAACCCCCACGGCTGTCACCCGGGACCACCGGTATCGCGGTGTCGGACTTCTTCGACTTCTCCATCTTCGTCGATGCGGAGGAGACCCACGTCGAGCAGTGGTACGTCGACCGGTTCCTCCAGCTGCGCCGCACCGCGTTCCTGCGCGAGGACTCCTACTTCCGTGCCTATGCCGCTCTCACCGACGAGGAGGCCGACGCGACCGCCCGGGTCATCTGGCACGCCATCAACCTGCCGAACCTGCAGGAGAACATCCTGCCCACCCGCGAGCGCGCGACGATGGTGTTCACCAAGGGTCCCGGCCACCGGGTGGAGTCCCTCTACCTGCGCAAGGAGTAGCCGAAGTCCGTCCCCTTTCGGACCGAAGTCCGTCACGATTGCTGGTGACGCTGGTTGTCAATCTGATGTGTTCTGGTTGTTTGTTAGCCGGCTTTGTTTT
>JBQEKJ010000035.1:10286-13603 GCA_052103835.1 Pauljensenia sp. | reverse complement strand
GGTGGGTCAGGTGAGGCCCATGGTGGCGGTCCAGGGGGAGAACAACCAGATCAGCGCTCCCAGACCGGCGTAGAAGGCCACGTCCAGCCAGCGGTACCGACTCGCGAACCAAGGCCTGCCCGGCAGCAGCGCGCGCAGACCGGCCAGGACGAAGAGACCGACGGCCAGGAGGATCACCGCGCGGTGGGGATGGTTGGTCAGGGTCAGGACGACGATCGCCGACATGCAGGCAATGACGCCCACCAGGCTCGCCGCACCGGCAAGTCCGAGCGGGCTGCCCAGATCGTCCTTGTCCTTCATCGTCTCCACACTACCCGCCACCCGGGCCCACCCTTCGTCCCACTCTCCGGCGCGGATCGTGTCCACCCGCACATCCACGGACACCTCGGGGGCCGAATCTGGGACTTCAGTCGGGGATAGCATGGACGATGGCGCCCCCACCGGGTTGCCGCCGCTCACGTGCTTGAGGAGAAACCCGTGACTGCCCGCTTCATCGTCATCCAGCCGAGTCCGGCAACCACCGTGAGGGAGGTGGGTGACGACCTCGCCGCAGCGTTCTCCGCACGGATGGACACCGCCCACTCGGGCTCTCTCACCCGCACCGACGCGCTCGGGAGTGTCGACGTCGACACCGTGACCGCCTCACCCGCCGCAGCCCTGGCGCAGGTCGTCGCCGCCGTGCGCGCCGACACCTCCGACGTGGTCCTCATCGACCAGGCCGAGGACCTCCCAGTCGCCACCTTCGACTCCTTCGGGTGGAACCTGGACGTGGCCGCCTCCACCGGTGCGCGCATCGTGCTCGTGCTGGACACCGAGGGTGTGCCCGCCGACCTCCTGGAACGCGAGGTCGAGGTCGCCCGCGAGCGCGCCTCCGCCCACCAGGCCACACTCGCTGCCGTCGCCCTGCCCGGTGCCCTTGTCGGCGAGGTCAGCGTCGAGGGCGTCGCCACACTGTCCCTCCCCCTCGACGACGAGGGCGTCTCCGCCCTGCTCGCCACTCCCGAGCCCACGGCCGTCACCCCGCTGGCCTTCCAGGCGGACCTCGTGGCACGCGCCGCCTCCGACCGCCGCCGCATCGTCCTGCCCGAGCCCGAGGACGACCGTGTCCTGCGTGCCGCCGCCGAGGTCCTCGCCCGCGGCATCGCCGACATCACCCTCATCGGTGAGGAGACCGTGATCCGCGCCCGCGCGGAGGAACTCGGCCTGGACCTCTCCGCCGCACGCGTGGTGTCCGTGGACGACCCGGCGCTCTCCGAGAGGTACGCGGCGGAGTTCGCCCGACTGCGCGCCAAGAAGGGCATCACCCTGGAGCAGGCCCACGCCAAGATCAAGGACGTGTCCTACTTCGGGACGATGATGGTCCACATGGGGGATGCCGACGGCATGGTCTCCGGCGCCGCCCACACCACGGCGCACACGATCGTCCCCTCCTTCCAGATCATCAAGACCGCCCCCGGCGTCTCCATCGTCTCCTCGGTCTTCCTCATGCTCATGAAGGATCGTGTCTGGGCATTCGGCGACTGCGCCGTGAACCCCGATCCCACCCCAGAGCAGCTGGCCGACATCGCGATCTCCTCCGCGACCACCACCCGCCGCTTCGGCATCGACCCCAGGATCGCACTGCTGTCCTACTCGACCGGCGCCTCCGGCTCGGGCGCGGATGTCGACGCCGTGGTCGAGGCCACCCGCATCGCCCGTGAGAAGGCCCCGGAGCTGGCCGTCGAGGGCCCCATCCAGTTCGACGCAGCCGTCGACGCGGCCGTCGCTGCGAAGAAGGCCCCGGAATCCCCCGTGGCCGGACGCGCCAATGTCTTCGTCTTCCCGGACCTCAACGCCGGCAACATCGGGTACAAGGCGGTCCAGCGCTCCTCGGGCGCCGTCGCCGTGGGCCCCGTGCTGCAGGGCCTCAACAAGCCGGTCAACGACCTCTCGCGTGGCGCGCTGGTCGAGGACATCGTCAACACCATCGCCATCACCGCCGTCCAGGCCCAGGGCTGAGGTCGAGCGGGCCGGCCCACCGGGTCGGCCCGCTCCGCCCTCGCCCATCGCACACCACCCACCCCAACCCGACCCGGGCGCCCACAAGCGCCCACCCCGTCCGAACCCGAAAGGTCCCCACGTGTCGACCGAGACCGTCCTCGTCATCAACTCCGGCTCCTCGTCGGTGAAGTACCAGCTCATCGACCCCATCACGGGACACTCGATCGCGCAGGGACTCGCCGAACGCATCGGGGAGTCCCAGGGCCACATCCAGCACCGCCACTCCCAGAAGGTCGTCGACCTCAACGAGCCGATCCCCGACCACGGCGCCGCCCTGCGCGAGATCCTGCGCCTCTTCGAGGAGGTCGGCCCCTCACTGGCCGAGGCGAACATCGTCGCGGTCGGCCACCGCATCGTCCAGGGTGGACGCTATTTCGACGGACCGGCCCTCATCGACAAGCGCGTCCACGACCTCATCAAGGAGCTCTCCGACCTCGCCCCCCTCCACAACCCCGCCCACCTCAAGGGCATCGAGGTCGCACAGGAGCTCCTCCCCGACATCCCCCACGTCGCCGTCTTCGACACCGCCTTCTTCCAGAAGCTGCCCCCCGAGTCCTCGACCTACGCCCTGGACCAGGAGACCGCGGAGAAGTACTCGATCCGCCGCTACGGTGCGCACGGCACGTCCCACCAGTACGTCTCCTCCAAGGTCTCCCAGATCCTCGGGGCACGCGACCTCAAGCAGATCGTGTTGCACCTGGGCAACGGCGCCTCCGCCTCGGCCATCGTCGGCAACCGTCCTGTCGACACGACCATGGGCCTCACGCCGCTGGAGGGCCTGATGATGGGCACCCGCACCGGCGACATCGACCCGGCCGTCGTCTTCCACCTCCATCGTGTGGGTGGCATGAGCCTGGAGGAGATCGACACACTCTTCAACAAGAAGTCCGGCTTCAAGGGCCTCACCGGCGAGTCCGACATGCGCGTCATCTGGGAGATGATCGCCTCCCACGACGAGCCCGTGCGTGCCCGCGCCCGTCTGGCCATGGACGTCTACATCAACCGCATCGTCAAGTACATCGGCGCCTTCACTGCGGAGATGGGTGGCGTCGACGTCATCACCTTCACCGCCGGCATCGGCGAGAAGGACTACGACGTGCGCCGGGAGGTGTGCGAGCACCTCTCCCCCTTCGGCGTCATCCTGGACAGGGAGGCGAACAACATCCGCGTCACGGAGCCCACGACGATCACACAGCGCGGCTCCTCCGTGCGGGTCATGGTGGTGCCCACCAATGAGGAGCTCGCCATCGCCAAGCAGGCACTCACCCTGGTCTGAG
>JBQEKJ010000035.1:0-10186 GCA_052103835.1 Pauljensenia sp. | reverse complement strand
GTCCTCTGCCCGCGCGGCCTCCACGCGCCCGGGAGCACCCCGGTCCGGATGCCGGGGCCGAGACGGTTGACGTGTGGGGTCTCCGTGTCGTCACGGCACGCACCTACATGCCCGCAGCGGCGCGCGCCCGCTCAGGCACGGCACAATGGGGGCACCACACAGAAGGAGCACCGTGAACTTCCATTCGCTCTACGACCAGGGGTTCGCCCGCGTCGCCGCGGTCACCCTGCCCGTCCACGCAGTCCAGCCCGCCCGCAATGCCGAGGAGGTCATCGCCGCCGCCCGGGAGTGCTCTGATCGCGCCGTGGCCGTGGCGGTCTTCCCCGAGCTGTGCCTGAGCGGATACGCGATCGACGACCTGCTGCTCCAGGACGTCCTCCTGGACGGTGTGATGGAGGCGCTGGGCACGGTGGTGGAGGCATCCCGTGAGCTCCTGCCCCTACTGGTGGTCGGTGCCCCACTGCGTCACGGCAACCGGCTCTACAACTGCGCGGTGTTCGTCCATCGCGGACGCGTCCTGGCCGTCACCCCGAAGCAGTACCTGCCCAACTACCGCGAGTTCTACGAGAAACGCCACTTCGCCACCGCCGACTCCTCGGTGCCCACCGTCATGGACGCGGCCCCCTGGATGGGTGGCGACGTGCAGGGCCCCTCCTGGGGGGTCCCCTTCGGCACGGTCCTGGTCGACGTGGTCGACGTGCCCGGCCTGTGTGTGAGTGCGGAGATCTGTGAGGACATGTGGATCCCGGTCCCGCCCTCGTCCCTGGCGACCCTGGCGGGGGCCACCGTCGTGCTGAACCTGTCGGCCTCCCCCGTCATGGTGGGCCGGGCGGAGGAGCGCCGCCTGCTGGTGCGCTCGGCGTCGGCGCGCACGAACTGCGCCTACGTGTACTGCGCGGCAGGACCGGGTGAGTCCACCACCGACCTCTCCTGGGACGGGCAGACGCTGGTCTACGAGATGGGCGATCTGCTCGCCGAGGGCGAGCGTTTCCCGTCGGGGCGTCGCGTGACCGTCGCCGACGTGGACCTGGACCGGCTGCGTCAGGAGCGCCAACGCCAGGGGTCCTTCGAGGACAATGCCCGCACCGAGGGCGCCCTGGAGGACGCTGCACCCGCGCGCCTCGAGATCCACCTGGACCCCCCGCGCACGGACCTGGGCCTGGAGCGCGCCGTCGACCGCTTCCCCTTCGTCCCCGACGACCCGCAGCGCCTGGCGCAGGACTGCTACGAGGCGTACAACATCCAGGTCTCCGGCCTGGAGCAGCGACTGCGTGCCATCGGCTCCCCCAAGGTCGTCATCGGCGTCTCCGGCGGCCTGGACTCCACGCATGCTCTCATCGTGGCCGCCAAGGCGATGGACCGGTTGGGCCGCCCTCGTACCGACGTGCTGGCCTACACACTGCCCGGCTTCGCGACGACCGCCCACACCAAGACCAACGCGACCCTGCTGTGTGAACGCCTGGGCGTCTCCTTCGAGGAGATCGACATCACCCCCGCGGCCCGCCAGATGCTCGCCGACCTGCGCCACCCCTACGCCTCGGGCGCGGAGGACTACGACGTCACCTTCGAGAACGTCCAGGCGGGGCTGCGCACCGACTACCTCTTCCGCCTCGCCAACCACCTGGGTGGCATCGTCCTGGGCACCGGGGACCTCTCCGAGCTGGCACTGGGGTGGTGCACCTACGGGGTCGGTGACCAGATGAGCCACTACGCCGTCAACACGGGCGTGCCGAAGACCCTCATCCAGCACCTCATCCGCTGGGTGGTGGCATCCGGCCAGTTCGGGGGCGGGGTCAACGAGGTCCTGCTGTCCATCCTGGACACGGAGATCACCCCGGAACTGGTGCCCACGCGCGAGGGCGAGACACCCCAGTCCACCGAGGCCTCGATCGGCCCCTACAACCTGCAGGACTTCACGCTCCACCACGTGCTGCGACGCGGCTACCGGCCCTCCAAGATCGCCTTCCTCGCGGAGAAGGCCTGGTCCGACGCGGCTGTGGGCGAGTGGCCCGCAGGCTTCCCCGAGGACAAGCGCGTGGCCTACACGCTCGACGAGATCGTGCGGTGGGAGCGCCTCTTCCTGTGGCGCTTCTTCTCCAACCAGTTCAAGCGCAGCGCCATCCCCAACGGGCCGAAGGTCGTGGCGGGTGGGTCCCTGTCACCGCGTGGGGACTGGCGCATGCCGTCCGACGCCTCGGCGACCGCGTGGGTCGCAGAGCTGGATGCCGCAGTCGCGGGGGTGCTCGGTGGCGGGCAGCCCGGTGGTGGGGAAGGCAGCGCGCACGAGGGCGGGGCCGACGAGAGCGGGACGCACGCATGACCGTCCTCGGCGTCATCGGCACACTGCTCTTCACGGCCATGGCTGTCCTCTTCGGTGTGCCCGCCGTGAAGGGCCGCGCCGGCACCCTGTCGAAGGGCTCCGCACTGGGACTGCACAACCGGGAGGTCCTGGCCTCGGAGCGCGCCTGGCGGGAGGCCCACCGTGCCGCCTGGCCGATCCTGGCCGCAGGCTGCGCAGTCGCCGTCTTCCACGCGCTGGGCTGCCTGATCGCAGGTCTCGGGATGGGAGCGGACGGCGCGGCGTTCACCCGGGTCCTGGTGCTCTCCGGCCTCGTGGTGACCGTCGGGTTGTGGTTCGTGGCCTCGGCTGCCGGGGTCAATGCGGTCAAGCACCTCGGTCCGGAGGACGGGACGGACTGACCGTCGGGGTTGCTCCCGGGCCACCCCACGGGAAGGATGGCTGAATGCGCCTCCCCTTCCTGCAGCTCGACGTGTTCGCGACGACGGAGTACTCCGGCAACCCCCTGGCCGTGGTCCCGGGCGCGGAGGGACTGGACACCGAACGCATGCGGGCGATTTCTTCGTGGACGAACCTCTCGGAGTGCACCTTCGTGCTCCCCCCGACCGATCCCGCGGCGGACTACCGGGTCCGCATCTTCGGTGGGCGCACCGAGCTGCCCTTCGCCGGGCACCCCACACTGGGAACTGCCGCGGCATGGCTGCACTCCGGTGGTGTCCCGCACGTTGAGGGCACCATCGTCCAGCAGTGCGGTATCGGCCTGGTGGAGGTCACCCACTCCGGTGACCGCTTCGCCTTCGCCGCACCCGAGATTCTCCGGGAGGGGCCGGTCACCGGACCGGCAGCTTCAATGCCTCTGCGGCCCAGTGGATGATCGCCTCCGGCCGGGCACGGCCTCCCTACACGGTCCGTCAGGGCGAACAGCTCGGCCGGGCAGGGCGCGTGTTCCTCACGGAGTCGGAGGGTGCGCTGTGGGTGGGTGGCACCGCGCAGGTCGCCATCGAGGGGACGATCGAGGTCTGAGCACCGCCCCCAGCAGCCGTGCCTGTCTCAGGCGCGACGCAGGGCCACCCCGACCGCGTCGCCCAGCGCGCCGCCGCCCTCCTCACCGAGCATCCCCGCCAACTCCTCGAGGGAGAACTCCCGCGGTCCTGCCAGGAAGGCAACCCGGGCCGAGACCTCCTCCTCGGGTACACCCGTCCTGCGCGACCAGGCCAGCCGGTACAGGCGCAGCTGCGTGAGGTAGTAGCGGAGCACCTCGGGTGAGGTGAGCTCGGAGGGCACCCTCCCGGACTTCCAGTCCACGACGGTGTCGTGGCCCCGGGCGTCCCTGAACACGGCGTCGATGCGCCCCTGGACGGACACACCCCCGACATCGACGGCGAAGGGCTCCTCGATGCCGACGGGGGCATGGGAGGCCAGCAGCGCCAAGCCCCGGAAGTGTTCCTGCATGGCCGCCAGCCGCCTGCGTTCCTGCACGGAGAGCATCTCCTCGCCGGGCACCGGCTCGTCCCAGAGTTCGCCACTGGTCTGGCGCAGCTGCCGCTCGGCCCAGGAGTGGAAGATCGTCCCCAGTGCGGAGGCCTCGGACGGTTCGGCGGGCAGGGGGCGACGCAGGTCCAGGGCGAAGCCCGCTGGATCCTCCAGCAGACGGGAGACACTCGTGGCCGGCAGGCGCTCCGGGGTCACCACCACGCTGCGGCGTTCCTCCCGCAGGGTGCGTTCCTCCAGGAGTACCCGGACATCGCGGGCGAGGGGATCCTCCCCCATCGAGTCGAGGACCTCGGAGGTACCCCACCCGAGATCGGCGAGGGCGTGCCCTCGTTCCACCACCCGCTGGGCGGAGGCCGTCACCAGTTCCCGCGAGCGCCCGGGTCTGCGCGGGAACTCCGCGGGCTCGGCAGCATCGACGAGGGCGGCCGTGGTCTCCTCGTCGGGCCGCGGAGCGATTGCCGTGTCCGGATCACTCAGTGTCAGCCCGTCCATGAGCGGTTCCATGAGGTAGCGCGAGGGCGGACGCAGGGACTTCGCGTGGTCGATCCAGGAGCCGGTCATCAGTAGGGCGGAGCGGGCGCGGGTCAGGGCGACGTAGGCCAGGCGGCGTTCTTCGCGCTCCATGTGACGGCCCATCTCCTGGGCGTAGGGCCCCTTGACCCACTTGTTGAACGCGGCCTGGGGCGTGCGCCCGTCGCTGAGGTCGGGAACGAAGGCAGGCAGGGAGTCGGCGTCGCGCCGCACAGGGTAGGGCAGCTCATCGTCCTTGCCCAGCCACCCCTGGGTGGGCTGGGGCTCCTCCTGCCAGGTGCGCCCCTTGTGTGCGTTGTGCTTGGGGAAGACGCCGTCGTCCATGGCGAACACCGCCACGGAGTCCCACTCCAGGCCTTTGGCGCCGTGGATGGTCATGATCTGCACGGCAGCGGGGTCCGGTTCCACGGTGGGTCCAGCCAGGCCGGACTCCTCGTCCTCGGCGACCGAGAGCCACGTGAGGAACCCCCTCATGGTTGCTCCCTGCGCTGAGGCCTCGAAGTCGGTGGCGACATCGACGAAGGCGTCGAGGGACTCCCTCCCGGTGTTGAGCAGGGGATCGGCGGTGACGTCCTCGGCGAGGCCAAGGATCGAGATGGCCCGTTCCACCTGCTCCACCACGCCGCGTCCAGCGCCGCGACGCACGGCACGCAGGCGTCGCCCGAGGACCCCCACGCGCTGCGCTGCGGCAGCGGTGAAGGCGGGGACGCCGGGACGAGGGGACCACCCGGCCTCGGGAGGCGAATCGACGGCGTCGAGCAGCAGTGTCTCGGGACGCTCCACGGTGCTGCTGCGCCGGGCGAGCTGACGCGACCACTCCCCCATCACCCGCAGGTCCGCGGAGCCGAGGTCGAGGTTCGCCAGGAGGCGGACCACCCACGGGGAGTTGGTGACATCGAGGGCGAGCTCGAGTGCGGCACGCAGGTCGGCGACGGCGGGTTGGTCGAGCAATCCGCCCAGCCCGATGACCTGGGTGGGGATGTCGCGGGCACGCAGCGCCTCGTCCACCGCCTGGAAGTCGCGACGACGTCGGCACAGCACGGCTGCGCTCGCCATGCGTGACCCGCGGGGCACCCGGTGCGCCTCGATGAAGTCGGCAACGGCCTCGACCTGGTCGGCACGGTCCAGGGTGTAGGAGGCCTCCACGGATCCGACTCCTGCACCCTCGCGCGCCCGGAGCACGGGGGAGACGGCGTGGACAGCGTGGGCGCGCAGTGGCTGCGCCACCCGGTTGGCGACGTCGAGGACCATCTGGTCGTTGCGCCACGAGGTCGACAGGGTGAGCGTCTGTGCGGGGTCGGGTTCCCGGCCGGGCTGGAAGCGGTCGAGGAAGCCCTCCAGTGAGGCCGCAGAGGCGCCTCGCCACCCGTAGATCGCCTGATTGGGGTCCCCCACCGCGGTGACGGGGTGGTCGTGGAAGATGCGTGAGAGCAACTCCATCTGGACGACGGAGGTGTCCTGGAACTCGTCCAGCAGGACGGCTCGGTGGTCGCGCCGCAGTGCCTCGCACACGTCGGGGGCCTCGGTGACGATGCGGGTGGCCAGGGAGAGCTGGTCGGCGAAGTCCAGGACTCCGGCCGCCCTCTTGCGTCGGTCGAACGCGGCGATGAGGTCCAGCAGTGCGAGGCGCATGTCGTTGGCTGCGATCGCGCTCTTGAGGTCCGCGGTGGGAGTGCCGACGGCCTCCAGCTCCGCCCCGAACCAGCCCAGCTCCTCCCGGGCCTGGTCCAGGGTGAGGTCGTGTTCGGCGATGTGGCCGGCCAGGGAGAGGCTGCGGTGCACGACGGTGGAGGGAGCGACGTCACCGGGCAGATCCCCGTGCCAGGACTCCACGATGTCGGTCATCATCTGGACAGCACCGGCCTGGCCGAGCATCCGGAAGTCCGGGTCCACCCCGATGCGCAGCCCGTACTCGGACACGATGCGCTCGGCGAAGGAGTTGTAGGTGAGGGAGACGGGATCTCCCGCGTCCTCCGAGCCGGGAAGGGAGGCAGCCAGGCTGCCCAGCCGGTCGCGCAGCCGGGAACCGAGTTCGGCGGCAGCCTTGCGGGTGAAGGTCAGCCCGAGGATGGACTCGGGATCCATGCCCTCGTGCGCGACCAACCACAGCACGCGCATCGACATGGTCTCGGTCTTGCCGGAGCCTGCACCCGCGACCACCAGGACGGGCCGGGTCGGGTCGGCCTCGATGACCGCGACCTGTTCGGTGGTGGGGACATTGCCGCCCACGAGGTGGGCGATGCCGAGGGCGTCGGGGCGCGGGGCAGCAGGTCGTGGGGCAGCGCCGCCCGGGCGGCCTGCACCCGGAGCCGCATCGTGACCCGGTGTCGTGCCGTCGAGGTTGCGCGTGTCGTCGTTCATGCGAGAGTCCTCCGTCCTTGGTCCATGGCCGGGCAGCTGCGTTGGAAGGGGCAGTACCGACAGGTCTGCTCCGAGGGGGTGGCCCGGAACGTTCCGGCACGCATGGTGTCCGCCAGGTCCTCCAACTCGGTCCTCCACTGCTCCAGGCGCTCACCCTCCAGGGCTGTCTGGGGCCGCTCCTCCACCTTGCCGTTGCCGAGGAACACGAGCCGGGCGCCCGTCACCGCCTGTCCCTGGGTCAGGAGGGCGACCTGGTAGGTCGCGAGCTGCGGGTGGTCCTCAGCTCCCACCTTGGTGACCGAGGGCTTGCCGGTCTTGAGGTCCACGATGCGCACGCCCTCGTCCACGGCCTCCAAGCGGTCGATGGACCCGGTGATCACGAGGTCGCCCACGGGGGCCCGCACGGGTACCTCCGCCCCGACCTCGCCGGGGACGCCCTCCATGTAGATCGCCAGTGCGCGCACGACGGCCTCCGCGTGTGCACGCTCCCTCTGGCCCAGCCACGTCGAGGGGTCGTGTCCGATGTCCTCCCACGCGGCGTCGAGCTCCTCCAGCATGACGTCGAGGGGACCGTGGGGGTGACGTTGGGCGATGGCATGCACCAGGGTGCCGAGCTGCTGGGCCCCACCGGACGAGGGCGAACCCCCGGCCGAGGCCAGGAACCACTTGAGGGCGCACTCCCGCGCGGACTGCACCTTCGAGGGGGAGACGGACACGGGTCCTGCTCCAAGCACGGGTTCCTCGGTGGAGAGTCCTCCCGCCCCGGTCCATCCGGCAGGGTCGGCGGAGCGCACACCCTCCGACCCCAGGACGGCCAGGAGGGTGGTGGCGGTGTCGCGCTGCGGGGTGTCATCGGGCTGGGCCGCGAGGTGCCTCAGGCGTCCGACCTGGCCGGGCAGGTCCAACGAGGGCGGGACCCGCTCCAGCTGCACCTCCCCCTCGACGAGGTCGACGTGGGCATGGCGGGCCACGATGTCCAGGAACTGGGAGGGAGCCTGCTGCTCCGCGCGCACGGCCGCCACGTGCAGGACGCGACGTGAGCGGGTCACGGCAGCAGCGAGGAGCCTGGTCTCGTCATCGAGGACACCGCGCCTGGCCGACCGGGGATCGTCGAGGAGCACGTCCTGCCCCTGTGTGTCGGTGCCGGTGCGCCCTGCGGACAGGTCGGCGAGCAGGTCGGCGCGCAGCACACGGTCACGCAGCCGCAGGTTCGGCCAGCGTCCGTCCTGGAGTCCCAGGACGGCCACGACCTCCCACTCCCGGCCCATGGCCTGGGCGGGGGTGAGGACGTCGGCGCCCGGGGGGCGGATCCCCATGCGGGTGATGGTGTCGGTGGGGACGTCGTCGGCGAGCAGCTGCACGCAGAACTCCCGTGCACTGCCCGCCGGGTTGCGCTGTTCCCACACATCGGCGACGCGGAAGAGTGCCAGGAGCGCATCGAGCTGGTCGTCGTACCACTCCGCATCCCGGTCCGGCGCCAGGGCACCGTCGCGCCACTGCTCCGCCAGGCCGGAGGCATCCCACAGTGCCCACAGCGCCGCCCGGGGCCGAGCAGTCCCGGGCCCGCGCCCGACACCCCACATCCTCCCGGCGCGCACGAGGGCGTCGTGGAGCTCCTCGTCCTCACAGCTCGCCAACAGTTCCGGGTCCTCCAGGAGGGAGAGCACGTCGTAGCGGGCCTCGACCACGTCAGCGGCGTCCTCGTCGTCGTCCTCGTCCCCCGGGGCGACGACCCGGGAGTTGACGGAGCGCAGCAGGCGATGGACGTCCAGGGCGTCGGCTCGGACGAAGGGCGACTCCAGCAGACGTCGGGCGAGTTCGACCTCGCCGACGCGATCGGCGGCCTCCTGTGCCAACCCCACCTGACCGGCCACGAGCTCCAGGAGCGTGCGGGTCACGGGCTCAGCGGAGAAGGCAATGGCTCGGCGTCTCCCGGCCACCGGGACACCGCCGCGGCGCAGCTGGCGGCGGACCTCGGCGACGTCCCCGGAGGAACGCACGATGACGACCTGGTCCTCCCAGCCCACGCCGTCATGGAGGTGGTGGGCACGCAGGTGGTGCGCGGTGATCGCCCCCATCTGGGCCTCCGAGGCGGCGAGGTGGACGAGGATGTCCGTGGCACCCTCCGGGGACGCATCATCAGCCACGTCCCCGACCACACCGACCCTGCGTCTCTGGACGGGTCCTGTCGTCGAGATCCTCCCGGTCACGTCCCGGGCGAGGTCCCGCAACCCGGCCGTCCCCCGGTGGACCGCACCGAGCTCCAGCACCGGGGCCTCCAGGCGTGCGGCGAGGCGCTGGTCCAGGTGCGGCTCCCCACCACGGTAGGAGGCGACCCCCACATCGGGGTCCGCGAAGGCGACCACCCGCACTCCTCGCCGAGCCATCGACGCCAGCAGCTCCACCGTGGAGGCCGTGCAGTCCTGCAGGTCGTCGACCACGACCACGTCGGGCAGCGGGGCCTCGGCGGTGACCCCCTCGCCGGGGGCATCCGCCTCCCAGCGGGCCACCAGGTCGGCTGCGATGCGCTGGATGCGTGAGGTGTCCACGGACATGGCCCCGCGTGTGGTCACGGCGAAACCGGGGTCGCCCTCGTACATGGCCAGGAGCGCGCCCGCAGCGACCCACTCGGGGTGGCCGAAGCGCTCCCCCAGGCCGCTGAGCGCGACCCCGTCGATCCCGGCCTCACCCGCACGGGCGAAGAGGTTGCGGACCTCCATGCGGAAGGCGGGCATGGCGCGCATGGCCTCGGGCATGGACTCCGGCCACACGATGCCCCCGCGTGCCAGCAGGTCCTGGATGAGCTGGTCCTCCTGGGCCCCGGTGACCAGTTCCAGCGTGCCCAGCGGGTCGCCGCGCCCGATCCTCCAGGTGGAGACCAGCTGATAGGCGTAGGCGGCGGGCGTGCGCACCGGGCGCACGGCCTCGGGGAGCAAGGCCTGGGCGCGCGCCTCCACGGCGTCCACGCGGGAGCGGTCCGGCGCCCACAGCACGGCGGAATCCCCGCGTGCTCGGCACTGGGCCAGGATCATGAGTGCGCAGGTGGTTCGGCCCGACCCGGGTGCGCCTCGTACGACCAGGCACGCCGCCGCTGCCCGCCCGCAGACGGCTGACTGGGGCGCATCCGGCACGGGAAGCTCCGCCAGTGCGGGGTCCACCCCGCCCACCTCGACCTGGATTTCGCTCATGACTGAATGCTCCCACCCGGCATGTGCACCTGTGGCCCGTAGCATGGGGACAGACCAATTCGATCCCCCAGAGGAGTCCCCATGAACGTCTCCATCGGCATCCGCGGCGCAGCCCGCGAGCTCCAGCTCGAACTCGACCTCACCGAGGAGGAGCTCTTCTCACGCGTCGAGGCCGCCACCCAGGAGGGTGGGCTGCTCACACTCGTCGACTCCAAGGGCCAGCAGGCCCTGGTTCCCGCCGACGCCATCGGTTTCGTCCTCGTCGCCCCCGACTCCCCACGTCGCGTCGGCTTCGCGCTGAGCTGAGCCTGCG
>JBQEKJ010000034.1:0-13784 GCA_052103835.1 Pauljensenia sp. | reverse complement strand
CGATCTAGATGACCGAGGGCTCGCGGGTCGGGTCGTAGAGACCGACCTCCTCGATGACCCGGCCGTCCCGCTTCTTGCGGGAATCGACGACGACGACACGATAGACGGGCGCATGGATCTTGCCGATGCGCTTCAAACGGATGCGAACTGCCACTGGTGTGGTCACTCCTGTTTCGAATCGGGGTGGATCGCCCACCCCGCCGGTGGGACACGGCGCGGTGATTGCTCCTGGACACGGTGACGGGAGGTGAGAGGGTCCGCCCGGACCGGGTACAGCGGTCCATTGTGCCACGTCCCGGTCGCACTCCCAAGCCGATGGCGCGCCCCGTGCCCCTCCCGCACGTGCGATCGCTCACGTGGGTGCCTCCGAACGCTCCTCCGACGAGGACATGGACAATGGGGGCATGACGAATCCCCAGATGATCCCGGACGGTGCGGCCATCGCCCACGACCTGTCGACCATGGCCAGGGAGGCGGCTCTCGCCGTCGCTCCCTACCTGCGCTCGGTCGCCCGAACGGTGACGGACTTCGAGACCAAGGCCGATGTGCACGACCCTGTCACCGTCCACGACCGTCGCGTGGAGGGAGCCCTCCACGCCCTGCTCGCTCGCATGGTCCCCGGCTCCCGGGTGCTCGGCGAGGAGACTGGTGAGCACACCCTCCCCACGGAGTCCCAGAAGCTGGGCCCGGACTTCACCGAGCACTTCCATGTGCCAACCTCACCCGAGGTACAGGGGGCGCTGCGTCGGTGCGCCACCCTGGGCGACCGTGTGCGCTGGATCGTCGACCCGATCGACGGGACGTCGAACTTCGCGGCCGGCATGTCCTACTTCAACACCTCGGTCGCCGTCGAACTGGACGGGGCCGTCGTCGCCGGCGCTGTCTCGGTGCCCATGAGCCTCGAGGTGTTCGTGGCGGACGCAGACCGGTGCTGGGTGGAGGGCCCCAGGGGGAGGTGTGACCTGAGGGCCGACGGACCGGCCCGGGAGGACAGGTCCCTCCTGATCTCCTACTACCCGAACCGCGCCGCACTGGCCGGACACCCCGCGCGCAGTCTCGACCACGAGACGCGTCTGGCCGAGGCCTACCAGGCGATCCGACGCCCGGGCGCCTGCGCCCTGGACCTCGCCATGGTCGCCGCGGGGAGGTGCGGGGCAATGATCGGCACCTCCTTCAAGCCGTGGGACGTGGCCGCCGGCATCCATCTGGTGCGCGTGGCGGGTGGGCGCGTCCTCAATCTCCCGCTCGGCACGGACCTTCCCGAGGGCCTGCGTCCGGGGATCGTCGCCTCCGCACGCCAACTCGACGCGAGTACGGCCTGCAGCATCCTCCACGAGCTCGACGAGGCCCCCCACTGACCGGGCAACGCCCTTTTCGCTGCTCGACGCACGCCTCCGACGCCGCTCGCCGCACTTTCGTGACCAACCTGTGATCCGAGGCGCGCGGACCCGGGACCTTCTGCACATGCGTTCATCGGCTGTGCGCATACTCTCGTGAGTGTCATGCACCACACTCGAGGACGAGGAGTCCGAACCGTGCAGACCGAAACGCAGACCCAGCGCCAGCCCCAGTGCCCCGGCCCGGCCCCGGCAACAACACCGACAGCACCGACAGCACCGACACCGGAGGGTCGGCACGACGTCGAGGAGTTGCTCCGGCGAGCACGGTTCGCGGCGCACGCCTGGGAGTCGTTCGACCAGGCACACACCGATGCCATCGTCCGCGCGGCGGCCCTGGCTGCGGCCGACGCCGCCCGCACGCTCGCCGTGTCCGCCGTCGAGGAGACCCGCCGCGGCAACGTCACCGACAAGGAGGCCAAGAACCTCTTCGCCGCGACGACCGTCGCCGAGGACCTCCTGACCCAACGCACTGTCGGGGTCATCGAGGTCGACGAACAGCGCGGCCTCACCCACATCGCCGAGCCTGTGGGGGTTGTCCTCGCCCTGACGCCGGTGACGAACCCCACCTCGACCGCCGTCTTCAAGTCACTGTTGTGCCTCAAGACCCGCAATCCCGTGGTCTTCGCCTTCCACCCCTCCGCCCAGCACTGCTCCTCGGAAGCCGCGCGGATCGTGCGTGACGCCGCGGTGTCCGCGGGTGCTCCGTCGGATTGCATCCAGTGGGTGGAGGAACCGGACATGGCAACCACCCGTGAGCTCCTCGCCTCCTCCGAGGTCTCCATGGTCCTGGCCACCGGGGGCAACGCCATGGTGCACGCTGCCTACTCCAGCGGGCATCCGGCCATCGGGGTGGGCGCCGGGAATGTTCCCGCCTACATCCATGCCTCTGCCGACGTCGAACGCGCGGTGGGGGACGTCGTGGCCTCCAAGACCTTCGACAACGGGATGATCTGCGCCTCCGAACAGGCCGTCATCATCGACGAAGCCGTCTGGGAACGCGCGGTGTCGACGTTCCTGGATCTCGGCGTGCACCTCACCGACAGCGCCGAGACCCGCGCCCTGGAGGAGCTGCTCTTCGCCACGCACACCGGCGCCGCCGGGGTCGAGGAAGCCCGCCTCTGCCCTGACGTCGTGGGACAGTCCGCCCCCGAGCTGGCAGAGCGGGCCGGGTTCGGCGTCGCCCCCTCCACCACGGTCCTCGCCTCCGTGGTCCCGGGAGTCGGACGCAGTCAGCCGCTCTCCCGTGAGAAGCTCTGCCCGGTCCTCGCCGTCATCCGTGTCCCCGGCACCCGGGAGGGCATCGAGGCGGCCGGGCGCATGGTCGAACTCGACGGGATGGGTCACACCGCAGTCATCCACACCGAGGATGCCGAGGTGGTGGACCTCTTCAGTGCCCGCGTGAGGGCCGTGCGGATCCTCGTCAACGCCCCCGCGGCGCTGGGAGCCATCGGGGGGCTCTACAACTCACTGACTCCCTCGCTGACCCTGGGGTGCGGGGCCTTCGGCCACACCTCCGTGTCTGACAATGTGACGGCTCACCACCTGCTCAATGTCAAGCACGTCGCCCGCAGGAGGGTGCCCGCGACCCCCCGGACCTGATCCTGGGGAAGTCCACGGAGAGGAAAGGGGGGCGGGGAACGCGGATCCGAGAATCTCAGCGCGCCGCTGCGCCGGCCACCAGTGCGCCTCGCAGGATCACCGCACGCGGACGGACGAGGGCAGCGAGGTCGCGCGTGGGATCCTCGTCGAGGACCACCAGGTCTGCGGCCGCTCCCGGGGAGAGCGACTCCAGGCCCAACGTGTCGCGCGCCCCCCAGGTCGCCAGGTCGATGACGCGGGCGAGGTCGACGCCGACGTCGCCCCACATGGCGAGCTCCGCCGCAATGCACCCGTGCTCCTGGTCGCCACCGGCGTCACTGCCGGGCAGGACGTGCACACCGGACGCGAAGAGTCGTTCGGCGTGAACGCGACGCTCCCGGTGCATGGCGCGCATCGTGGCACCGTAGCGCGGGTAGCGGGTCCCGGCCTGGTCCGCGAATTGTTCGAAGAGTTCGACCTGTAGGAGGGTGGGCGTGACCGTCACACCCCGCGCCACGGCCTCGGCGAGCTGGTCGTCATCCATCCCGGTGCCGTGTTCGATGTCATCAACCCCGGCCTCGAGCAGGTCGTCCACCGCGGCGTGGGAGAAGCAGTGGGCTGCCACCCGAGCCCCCTCCTCGTGCACCGCAGCGACAGCATCCACGAGCACCTCTCGGGGCCACAAGGGCTCCAGGTCGGAGTCCACGCCGCCTGAGCGGTCGATCCAGTCGGCGACCAGCTTCACCCACCCGTCCCCGACCCGTGCCTGCCGGGCGAGCTCCGCGGGCAGCAACTGGGGGTCCTCCAACTCCACGGCTATGTCGCGGACGTAGCGTCTGGGCCGGGCGACATGGCGGCCCGCGCGGATGAGGCGTGGCAGGTCGGGACGGTCCTGGACCCAGGAGTTGTCCACCGGTACCCCGCAGTCCCGCACGGCCAGGACTCCGGAGTCCCGGTCTGCCAGAGCCTGGCTCTCCTGTTCCTCGCGCCCGGCGGGACGCGAGGACCCGATCCCGATGTGGCAGTGGACATCGACCAGACCGGGCACGGCCCACCCGGTGAGGTCCGCCGGGATCTCAGCTGCTCGCCCGTGGAGGCGCTCGATGCGTCCCTCTCGCACCTCCCAGCTGCCCTGGACCCAGCTCGCGGTCATGCCCGCGCCGCCGCAGGCGACCGCAGCATCCTCACGCCACAGCATCCACCCGGAGAAGATCATCTCATCGCCCCTGGATCATTCGCCGGATGTCCTCGGGCAGTTCGTCCATGGAGGGTCGAGCGTGGACGGGAGCCGGTTCCCGCTCACCCAGTCCGAAGGCGGAGCCCGCGACCGGCGTCTGCTGGACTCCCCCGCGCTGTTCCCGGGGCAGGAGCGCCTCGAGCTCCTGCTGGCGGCGCTTGGCCGGGTTCCCGGAACGCGCCTTCTTCTTCACGCGCGCCTTCTGGGACGCCGCCTTCTTCGCCTGCGCCCGTTGCTTGGCACGACCACCCTGGCCGGGCATGGAGCCCATCCCCGGCATCCCGCCCCCCTGGCCCATCTGGCTCATCATGGCCTTCGCCGCATCGAAGCGTTTGACCAGCGCGTTGACCTCGGCGACGGTCGTGCCGGAACCGCGGGCGATGCGGGACCGTCGTGACCCGTTGAGGATCTTCACGTCGGCGCGCTCGGCGGGTGTCATGGATCGAACAATTGCCTCGACACGATTGACCTCGCGCTCGTCGAAGTTCTCCAGCTGGTCGCGCATCTGGGCCATGCCGGGGACCATGCCGAGGATCTTCTTCATGGAGCCCAGCTTGCGGATCTGCTGCAGCTGGGAGAGGAAGTCGTCGAGGGTGAGCTCCCCCGACATGGCCCGGGCGGCGACCTTCTCGGTCTCCTCCTGGTCCATGCGCTTCTCGGCCTGCTCGATGAGGGTGAGCACGTCGCCCATGTCGAGGATGCGTCCCGCCATGCGATCCGCGTGGAAACGCTCGAAGTCGTCGAGACCCTCCCCCGTGGAGGCGAAGAGGATCGGCGCCCCGGTCACCCCGCGCACGGACAGCGCTGCACCGCCACGGGCGTCACCGTCGAGCTTGGAGAGCACCACGCCGGTGAAGCCCACACCGTCACGGAAGGCGGTGGCGGTCTGGACGGCGTCCTGGCCGACCATGGCGTCCAGGACGAACATCGTCTCGTCAGGGTGGACGGCGTCGCGGATGGCGATCGCCTGGTCCATCATCTCCCGGTCGACGCCGAGGCGGCCGGCCGTGTCGACGATGACCACGTCGATGCCGGAGTGGCGGGCGTGCTCCAGGCCGGAGCGGGCGACCTCCACCGGGTCCCCGACGCCATTGCCCGGCTCCGGCGCCCAGACGGGCACGCCGGCCCGCTCCCCCACGACCTGCAGCTGCTGGACGGCGTTGGGTCGCTGGAGGTCGGAAGCCACCAGGAGGACGGACCTGCCTTCCTCCCGCAGCCACTTGCCGAGCTTGCCGGCCAGGGTCGTCTTGCCCGCACCCTGGAGGCCGGCGAGCATGAACACCGTCGGCCCCGAGGCCGCGAAGTGCAGTTCCCGGGTCTCCCCACCCAGGATCTCCACGAGCTCGTCGTGGACGACGCGCACCACCTGCTGGCCGGGGTTGAGACCCTGGGAACGGGCGGCACCGCGGGCCTTCTCCCGCACCTTCGAGGTGAACTCACGCACGACGGGCAGTGCCACGTCGGCGTCGAGGAGTGCACGGCGGATCTCGGAGATGGTCTGGTCGACGTCGGCCTCGGTGAGGACACCGCGACCCCGCAATTGCTTGAAGGACTGACCCAATCGGTCGGAGAGGTTCCCGAACACGTGTATCCCACTTCCGGGCGAGGAGGGCTGGACTGACTGCTCACCAGACTAGCGCACCCCGCCACGACGTCCCCGCCCGGACGACCCGGGTGCCGGTGGACGAGGGCGGACCACGGTCCGCCCCGCTGCCACCCTGCCCCTCAGTCGGTGAGGACCTCCCAGCAGGCGCGTGCCAGCCCGTTGACCAGGCTCGCCCGCCACGGGTTCCAGGCCTTGTCCCCCGCTGCCACCGAGTCCGCCCGCGTCAGGGCGATGAGGGTCGCCAGGCGCTGGGGGTCGTGGTCACTCGCGTCCAGGACCAGGTCGATCGTGGCAGGGTCCGAGGGATCCCGTGAGGTGGCGGCCTGGGCGAGGACGAGGTGGTTCTCCACCAGGGCGGTGACCGTGCCCACGAGCTCGGGGAAACCCATGCGGTCGAGGACGACCGGGATCAGCTCGGCACCCTCGTGGGGATGGTCGATCCCACCCCCGGGGGGACGCTTCCCGATGTCGTGGAGCAGGGCGGTCACCAGTGCTGTCGTGCGGTCGATGACGGAGCGGTCGAAGGGTGGCAGCCAGTCGGCGTTCCCGGCGAGCATCTCCCCCATCTCGGCCACGGTGCCCACGCAGTGGCGGTCCACCGTCCACCGGTGGAACTCGGCGCGCTGGGGACGCGAGCGCAGTGCCTCCCACTCGGGGATCCACGCGCTGGGCAGACCGGTCCCGTCCAGGGCGAACCACGCGGGGATGACGCCCTGGCCGGTCCCGATGAAGTCGACGAAGAGGTGGGCCCGCCTCGAGGTCCACATCGACTCCCCCGACATGAGTCCCGCGTCGACGGCACCGCGGATGTCCTCCAGTGTGGCTGCGGAGGGCAGCATGCCCGTGCGGGCCGCAGCACCTGCCAACTCCAGCACTGCGGAGGGATCGTGCGAGGAGTCGGCCTCGGTGAAGACGAGGGATGCGTCCGACACGGCGATTCCGAAGCCGAGCTCGGCGAGGTGGGCGACCTTCTTGCGGCCACGCGGGGGGCGCGGGCTGAGGATCCGGCGCCTGAGTCCACCCGGCCCCCAGGCCTCACGCGCGCCCAGCGCACGCTGCACGACGGCGTCGGTGGCCTCGGAGATCGCGGCCCCGGCGCCGCTCACCAGACGCATGAGATCGGTCTCCGCATCCGCGCCCTCCAGACCCAGGTCGTGGGCGACCTCCGACTGGTGGGCTCGCAGGAGCTTGGCGGTGTGGCGCCGGGTGACGCGCTGCAGTGCGTCCTGGACGTCACAGAGCAGGGCGGCAGAGTCCTCGACCCGGTCGTGGGGGTAGTCGGTGAGCCACGTGGCGGCCAGCGCCCGCATGAGGTTGAGGTCGCGCAGGCCACCCTTGCAGGACTTGAGGTCAGGCTCGTTGACGAGGTCGATGTCCCCGTCGTGGTCCCAACGCTCGCGTGCCCCTGAGAGCAGCTCGTCGATGCGGGTGGGTGCCGCCTTGCGCAAGTCGGCGCCGACGGTGGTGCGCACGGACTCGGTGAGCTCCCTGCTGCCAGCCACGTGGTGGAGGTCCAGGAGCCCTGTGAGGGCCGCCAGGTCCGTGCGAGCGACCTCGCGGCACTGCTCGGGGGTACGCACCGAGTGGTCGACGGGCACGCCCGAGTCCCACAGCGGGTAGAGCAGGTGTTGGACGAGCTCGTCGATGTGACCCTGGAGGCGCCGGGGCAGGTCATGGAGGATGACCACGTCGATGTCGGAGGTGGGGCCGCCCTCGCCGCGGGCGAAGGACCCGACGATGGCCAGGGCCACGGGACCGATGTCAAGGCCCTGGGTGGCCTCCCGCCACACGGCGAGCAGGTGGTCGGTGACCGCCTGCTGGACGGTGCGCCGATAGGCCCTGCCCGGACCCGGGAACCAGTGCCCGTCCTCGATGGAGCGGGGTGGTTCCAGGTCGAGCAGGGCCTGACCGAGCGTTGGTGTCACTGGTGTGTTCACGACCTCACAGAGCTGAGGGGCCGGACTCGCCGGTGCGGACGCGGATGACGTCGTCGACGGTGCTGACCCAGATCTTGCCGTCCCCGATGTTACCCGTGCGGGCGGCACCGGCGATGGCCTCGACCGCCGCAGGGACCTCGTCGTCACGGACCAGGGTCTCCAGGCGGATCTTCGGGACGACGGTGACGGCGTACTCCGCTCCACGGTAGACCTCGGTGTGCCCCTTCTGGCGGCCGGTCCCCGATGCCTCGGAGATGGTCGCCCCGGTGAGACCGATGGCCTCGAGGGCCTCGCGGACGGGATCGAGACGGTAGGGCTGGATGATCGCGGTGATGAGCTTCATGTCGCTTCCCTTCAGGACAGACGCGCCGCGGCGGTCGGGTTCTCGTAGGCGGTCTCGGAGTGCTCTGAGAGGTCGATGCCGCGGGTCTCGGCCTCGGGGCTGATCCTCCACCCCATCGTGGCCTTCAGTGCGTATCCAATGATGCCAGTGATGACGCCCGAGAAGATGACGGCAATCACGGCAATGAGGATCTGGGTGATGAGCAGTCCGATGCCACCCCCGTAGAAGAGGCCGCCGTCCGTGGCGAGGAAACCGATGAGGACCGTACCGGTGAGACCACCGACCAGGTGGACACCGACGACGTCCAGGGAGTCGTCGTAGCCGAGCTTGAACTTCAGGCCCACGGCCAGGGCGCACAGCGCACCGACGATGAGGCCCAGGATGGTCGCACCGATCGGGTTGAGGGCACCTGCGGCCGGGGTGATGCCGACCAGGCCCGCGACGATGCCGGACGCCGCACCCAGTGAGGTGGCGTGGCCGTCACGGATGCGTTCGGTGAGCATCCACCCGAGGACCGCCGCACCTGCGGCGACCGTCGTGTTGACCCAGGCCATGCCGGCCAGGCCGTCCGCGGTGAAGGCCGAGCCGGCGTTGAAGCCGTACCAGCCGAAGAGCAGGAAGGCCGCACCCATCATGACGAAGGGCAGGTTGTGGGGACGCATGGCCTCCTTGCCGAAGCCGGGGCGCTTGCCGATGATCAGCGCGAGCACCAGGCCCGCGACACCGGCATTGATGTGGACCACGGTGCCACCGGCGAAGTCGATGGGCTCGACGCCGGTGAGGGACGCGATCGGACCGTCGGGCGAGAGGAAGCCGCCACCCCACACCATGTGGGCCATGGGGAAGTAGGCGAATGTCACCCACAGGGCGGCGAAGACCAGCCACGAGCCGAACTTGACCCGCTCGGCCAGGGAACCCGAGATCAGGGCGACCGTGATGATGGCGAACGTCATCTGGAAGGCGACGCCCACCCAGTTCGGCACACCGTTGGCGTCCAAGGCCGAGCCGTCGAAGGAGCCGAGCAGACCGAACTGCTCGAAGGGGTTGGCGAAGATGCCGGCGATGTCGGAACCGCCGTAGCTCATCGACCATCCCCACAGGGGGTAGATGACGGCGACGACGGCGAGGACGCCGAAGGACATCATCATCATGTTGAGGACGGACTTCGTGCGGCTCATGCCGCCGTAGAACAGGGCAAGCGCTGGGGTCATCAGGAGGACCAGCGATGCCGAGGTGAGCATCCAGGCGGTTGCGCCTGTGTCGAGTGTGTCCACGGGAGTGCCTTCCGGGTCGGAAAACTGACACCCTGAAGATACCCACAAAGATTTGCCCAATCTTTACTCATCCACGATGTGGACGAGACGCCCTTTACTTTCCGACAATGGCGTTGACGAAATCCTGGGGATCGAAGGGGGCAAGGTCATCGACGCCTTCACCCAGACCCACGAACTTGACCGGCACTCCCAGTTCCCTCTGGACGGAGACGACGATGCCGCCCTTGGCGGAGCCGTCCAGCTTCGTCAGGACGATGCCGGTGACGTCCACGACCTCGGCGAAGACCTGGGCCTGGCGCATCCCGTTCTGTCCCGTCGTGGCGTCCAGCACCAGGAGGACCTCGTTGACGGGAGCCTGGCGCTCCATGACCCGCTTGACCTTGCCGAGCTCGTCCATCAGGGTCGACTTGGTCTGCAGGCGACCCGCCGTGTCCACCATCACCACGTCGACACCCCTCGTGGTCCCCTCGTGGACGGCATCGAAGGCCACTGATGCCGGATCGGCCCCGTCGCGGTCGGAACGCACCACGTCCACGCCGACGCGGTCACCCCAGGTGACGAGCTGGTCGGCGGCAGCGGCGCGGAACGTGTCTGCCGCACCCAGCAGCACGGTGTCCCCCTCGGCCACGAGGAGTCGTGCGAGCTTCCCGACGGTGGTCGTCTTGCCGGTGCCGTTGACACCCACCATGAGAACCGTCGCCGGCAGGAGGGCACCCTCCTGGTCGGTGCTGCGGTCCAGGTGCAGGGTGCGGTCCATGCCCGGGTCGACGAGCGCCAGGAGCTCACGGGCGAGGATCTCGCGCACCGTGTCGGGATCCTGCGTGCCCTGCACCTTGACCTCGGTGCGCAGGGCGGCCA
The DNA here is from genome assembly GCA_052103835.1 of Pauljensenia sp. GTDB lineage: Bacteria > Actinomycetota > Actinomycetes > Actinomycetales > Actinomycetaceae > Pauljensenia. Next base: position 3,551 of record JBQEKJ010000034.1, on the reverse strand, counting down.
TGAGGTGTTCGGTGGAGGGCAGGCCGAGGTCCGCCATGAGCAGTGTGTCCTCGATCTCCTCCCAGTCCTCCGACGTCAGGTCCCCCCGCGAGAGGACACCGAGGAGGGCATTGCCGATGGCCCCGGACCGGGCGAGCCGGGCGCGGAGGCGCTCCAGGCGGGAGGGGACTGACTCGGGGACCTCGACGGCCGGGGCGGGGGCCGGGGCGGCGGTGGATTCCTCGATGACGGGTGCGGGTGCCGCCGGGTTCTCCCCCGGCGCTGCGACGGGTTCCTCGACCGCCGCCTCGGGTGGGCGGACCGCGGGGGGGACCTCGCGCTCGATGGGTGGTTCCACCCGCGGGGGACGAGGGCGACGCAGGGCCCACACGACCACGGAGACGAGCAGGACGACCGCGAGCACCGCAACTGCGATGCCGACAGGCGTCTGGAGGAGGTTCAGCAGTGCATCCATGCCCCCATCATCCCCCACCGCCGGGGCATGCCTCCACTGCTCAGCCCGGGAGGGTGATGGTCATGGTCAGGAGTCGGGCGCGGCTGCTCGGCCCGTGGCCCTCCGCCGGGTGTCTCCCGCTCAGCGGTCCGCAGCAGCGGGGCTCGCTGCACCCGGACGCTTGTCGGTGGCTCCGGAGGAACGCTGGGCCTGGAGACCCTCGATGCGTTCCGCTGCGTTCTCGAGGTGTTCGTACCCGGGGATCTCCTCGGGCTCGACGTACCCGGAGCCGGTCTGGCTCCGGGTCGCGAGCATGTCCTCCAGGGAGACCTCCTGGGGATCGACATCGTCGAGGACGACTCCCTCGTCCTCCAGCTCCGTCCAGGACGCGGGCTGGTTGAGCAGGTGCGACCTCCACTGGTCGGCGGGCCGCCGGGTGACCGCAAGCGCGACGATGACGCCGACGGCCACGACGAGCACGACGAGCACGGTGAGGACGATGACGGCCATTCCCTCGAACATGCCCCCATCGTGCATGTCGCCGCGCCGATCGTCGAGGCCCCACCCCACACGTGTCCGTTCTGCAACCATGACACGCCTCACGAGGGGGCGGTCGGGACAGCGCCGGGTACCGCCGGAGTCACCCCTTGGCAGTGATCTCCAGCAGCGGGTCGCCCACGGACACCGGTCCCCCGGCCAGCTCGGTGACCGAGGCGAACTTGCGGTGGTTGGTGACGATGACGGGGGTGACCAGGGAGTACCCGGCGGACTCGATGATGCCACGGTCGAAGGTCACCAGGGGATCACCCTCGGCCACGACCTGTCCGGCGGAGACGTGGACGTCGAAGCCCTTGCCGTCCAGGTTGACGGTGTCGATGCCGACATGGATGAGCAGCTCGATGCCGGAGTCCAGCTTGAGGCCGAAGGCATGGCCCGTGGCCTGGGCGACGACGACCTTGCCGGCAGCGGGCGCACGCACCGTGTCCCCGCTCGGCTCGATCGCCGCACCGGGACCCAGTGTGCCCTGGCTGAAGACCGGGTCCGGGACCCGGGTGAGGGGGAGCGCCCGGCCCGCCAGGGGCGCACCGAGGACCGTCACCGCACCCGGCTCCAGGGCCGTGCGCGCGGGGGTCGACGCAGCGACGGGGGCCTGGGCCGTGGGCTCAGCGGTGGACTCACCGCCCGACGTGGTCGGGGCCGCGGCAGCACCGCCCTCGTCGGCGGGGGCGGTGGGGACGGAGTCGGCGGGCACGGGAGCTGCTGCGGCGGCAGCGCGTGCGGCCTGCGTGGCCTCGAACTCCGCCCTCTGCTCGGGTGTGCGGTAGTCGGAGATGATCACCAGGACCATGGAGGTGAAGAAGGATGCGGCCACGGCCGTCGCATAGAGGGGAATGTTGTTGAAGGCGGGGATCGTCAGCAGGGAGGTGAAGACGAAGGCATTGGTCTGCAACCCGCCACCGAGGCCGATGATGACACCACCGACGAGGCAGCCCACCAGCATGCGCGGGTAGATGCGCTTGTAGCGCAGGTGGATGCCGTAGAGGGAGGGTTCCGAGATGCCCCCGAGCAGGCCGGCAGCCAGGGCGCCGGTCGCGGTCTGGCGCATCTGGGTGTCCTTCGCGCGCGCCGCAATGACGAGGACGCCTGCGGTGGCCCCGAAGCAGGCGAAGTTCCAGGCACCCATGGGCCCCTGGATGTAGTCGTAGCCGAGGTTCTGGATGTTGAGCAGCATGATGGCGTTGATCGGCCAGTGCAGGCCCAGCGGCACCATGAAGGGGTAGAGGAGGGGGATGACGATCGCGAAGATGAAGGGGGAGAAGTTGTTGATGGCGCTGAGCAGATTGGCCAGACCGGCACCGGCGTAGACACCGATGGGGCCGATGAGGAAGGCCATGAGCGGGATCATGATCAACATCGAGAGGAAGGGCACGAAGATCAGCTGGACGTTCTCCGGTATCAGCCTGCGCAGGAGCTTGTAGAGCGGCCCCAGCACGGCCGCCATGAGCAGGGGTGGGAACACCTGGGAGGAGTAGTCGAAGATCGTCAGGGGGAGCCCGAAGACACGCACCACCTCGACGCTGGCACCCCAGACGTCCAACTGCTCGGCCTGCTCACCCATCTGGGTGAATCCCGGCAGCATGACGACCGCCATGACGGCGAAACCGATCCAGGGGTCCACGTCGAGCTTCTTGGAGGCGTTGTAGGCGACCATGAGGGGCAGGAAGACGAAGACTGACTTCCACGCGAGGTTGATGAACTGCCACGACGGGCTCAGCTCGGTGCGGGGATCGGCCCAGTTCGGGATGACGCCGAGGGTGCCCATGAGCGCCATGAAGGTGATGAACAGGGAGGCACCGAGCAGCGCGCCGAGGATTGGGCGGAAGGAGTCGGAGAGGAACTCGAAGAGGGAGTCGAGCCAGGCGACCTTGCCTCGCGGGCCCTTGGCGCGCTCCGCGGCCTTGGTCGCTGCGGCGACATCGGCCGCGTTCGCCCCCTGGGTCATCTCGGGCAGTGCCTGGATGTCGTTGTAGACGTTCTGCACCCCACCCCCGATGACCACCTGGAAACGGTCACCGGTCTGGGGGACGGCTCCCATGACACCCGGGATGGCTTCGACCTGGGCCTGGTCGATCCCGCTGGCGTCGCGCAACTGGAACCTGAGCCTCGTCGCACAGTGCGTGAGGGAGACGATGTTGCCCGCTCCACCCACCCCCTGGACGATGTCGCTGGCCGTCGATGCCGACATCTCTGCCCCACTCCCCGGGATGACGCGCGGCGTCATCCCTGTGCTCGGACCTTCCAACATTGCACAATCTATCCGAGCCCCGCCGACACGGCGTGGGATTCCGGCACGTGACCCCGATCAACGCCGCCCTGCCGCAGCGGACTCACCGGAGAGTCGCTGGGAGACGACGCGGGTGACTCCGTCACGCATGGTCACCCCGTAGAGGGCGTCGGCGATCTCCATCGTGCGCTTCTGGTGGGTGATGACGATGAGCTGGCTGCTCTCCTGGAGTTCGCGGAAGATCTGGAGCAGGCGGGAGAGGTTGACGTCGTCCAGGGCGGCCTCGACCTCGTCCATGACGTAGAACGGCGAGGGCCGCGCCTTGAAGATCGC
>JBQEKJ010000033.1:8056-14114 GCA_052103835.1 Pauljensenia sp. | reverse complement strand
ACAACACCCACACAACCCCAACCGCAGGAAACCCACGACCAAGACCGGTGTTCGTGCCGCTTCCCGGAGTTTCTGTCCCGTTCCGGCGGCGAGAGACAACATTAGGTGGATCGCCCACCCGTGTCAAACAGGCCGTCATCCCCGACCCGTGCTCCGACCACCGCCACCTCAACCCGGCACTTGTCCACGGGCCATACCAAATTGCCGCTGACCTGCTTGAACAGACCCCTCTGCCGACGTCGGATCCGCGTCCGGAGGGCCGGTTCTCCACATCGACGACGCCTTTTCGGCGCACCCGCACTCGGGCATGTCGCGTCCGCTGAAGTGTCCGCGGGCTCACATCGGTATGCCCACACCCGCGCCCACACCCGGACGCAGTGGTGGGGAGGACCGGACATCGACCCTCCCCACCACTGCGTCCTCAGGTCCCGCCCTCAGGCGCGCCATCCCAGCGGATGCAGGACGCGTGCCTCGGACCTCAGCCCATTCGCGCAGTTCCCACTGCGCCCTCTGCTCTCACCGCGCGCGCACGACGGCCAGGTTGCGCCGTCCCTTGCGGACCAGCGCCAGTCCCCCTGCCAGCAGATCCCCGGAGGAGATGGGGGCGTCCTCGTCGGTGACCTTGACGTTGTTGAGGTAGGCCCCGCCCGAGGAGACGGTCCGGCGTGCCGCTGATCGTCCCTTCTCCAGGCCGGTCGCCACCAACGCATCGACGATGGTCGACTCGCCCGCAACGATCTCGCCTGTCGGGAGCTCAGCGGTCGCAGACTCCAACGTGCGGGCGTCCAGGTCGCCCAACTCGCCCTTGCCCCACAGGGCGGCCGTGGCTGCCAGGACCCGCTCCAGCTCGTCGCTGCCATGCACCAGTTCGGTGACTCGCGCGGCCAACTCCTTCTGTCCCACCCGTGCCTGCGGCCTCTCTGCCACCTCCTGGGCCAGCTCCTCGATGCGACGCCGCGGCAGGAAGGTGAAGATCTTCAGGAAGCGCACCACGTCCTCGTCGGCCACCTGCAACCAGAACTGGTAGAAGGCATAGGGGCTCATGAGCCTCGGATCCAGCCAGATGGCACCGCCCTCGGACTTGCCGAACTTCGTCCCGTCCGCCTTCGTGATGATTGGGGTCGTCATCACGTGTGTCTCGTGGCCCTCCACCTTCCGGATCAGGTCCATGCCTCCGACCAGGTTGCCCCACTGGTCGTTGCCCCCGGTCTCCAGGGTGCAGCCGTACCGACGGTGCAACTCCAGGAAGTCATTGGCCTGGAGCACCTGGTAGCTGAACTCCGTGTAGGAGATGCCCTCGTCGGAGGAGAGCCTCCGCGCCACGATGTCCTTGGAGAGCATCGTCCCCACACGGAAGTACTTGCCCACTCCCCGCAACAGGTCGACTGCGGACATCTGCCCGGTCCAGTCGAGGTTGTTGACCATGCGTGCCGCCGCCGGTCCCTCGAAGTCGAGGAAGTGGGCGATCTGGTCGTGCAGGTTCTGGGCCCACCCCTCCACGACATCCTCGGACTGGAGTTGGCGCTCGCCCGACTGTCGGGGATCCCCGATCAGGCCGGTCGCGCCCCCCACGAGGGCGAGGGGCCGGTGCCCGGCGAGCTGGAGGTGCCGCATGAGGAGGACCTGGACCAGGTGGCCGTGGTGCAGCGACGGGCCCGTGGGGTCGAAGCCGCAATAGAACGTGACCGGACCCTCCGCGAGATGCCTGCGAAGTGCGTCGATGTCGGTGTGCTGGGCCAGGAGGCCACGCCACTCAAGCTCATCGAGGATGTCCGTCACGGGGTGTTCCTTCGTCTCGTCGGAGTCGGCTCCGGTCGGGGCCAGCGCCCAGCTTAGCGGCGCTCCTCCCCCCGGCGCCCCGACGTCCCGCAGGGCACTCAGGCCCGGGTCCACTCCCTCAACCCACCCGAGACACCGCCTGCCTCCGCCAGCTGCTCGCTCACACGCACGGGCGCCGTCCCCCCACGCCCCGAGCGCGCGGCCACCGACCCGGACGCACTGAGCACCTCCCGGACCTCCGGAGTGAGCAGTGGGGAGGCCTCGAGCAGTTCATCGTCCGTGAGGTCCCACAGCTCCACCCCGCGTCCCTCCGCCGTGCGCACGCAGGCGCCGGAGATCTCGTGGGCCTCCCGGAAGGGGACACCGCAGCGCACCAGCCACTCCGCGATGTCGGTGGCCAGCGAGAATCCTTGGGGTGCGAGCTCCGCCATGCGTTCCAGGTGCAGCGTCATGGTGGCCACCATGCCGGCGACGGCGGGCAGGAGCACGTCCAGGGTGTCGATCTGGTCGAAGACCGGTTCCTTGTCCTCCTGCAGGTCGCGGTCATAGGCGAGCGGAATGCCCTTGAGCACGGTCAGCAGCGCCGTGAGGTCCCCGATGAGGCGACCGGCCTTGCCCCGACCCAGCTCCGCCACGTCCGGGTTCTTCTTCTGGGGCATGATCGAGGAACCCGTGGAGTAGGAGTCGTCCAGGGTGACGTACCCGAACTCCTTCGTGTTCCAGATGACGATCTCCTCGCACAGGCGGGAGATGTCCACACCGGCCATGGCGCACACGAAGCTGAACTCCGCCACGACGTCGCGCGAGGCGGTCCCGTCGATGGAGTTGGCGACCGAGTCCTCGAACCCGAGTTCCCGCGCCACCGCGCGCGGGTCCATGCCGAGGGTGTTCCCCGCCAGTGCTCCGGAGCCGTAGGGGGAGACGGCGGCCCGGCGGTCCCAGTCCCGCATCCGTTCCACATCTCGCAGCAGCGGCCACGTGTGGGCCGCGAGGTGGTGGGCGACGAGGACGGGCTGAGCGTGCTGCATGTGCGTGCGTCCCGGCATGACCGCATCGCCTGCCGCAGTGGCCTGGGAGAGGATCGCATCGGCCACGTCGAGCAGGAGACCACCCAGGTGGCGTGATTCCTCGCGCAGGTACATGCGGATGAGGGTGGCGATCTGGTCGTTGCGGGAGCGTCCCGCGCGCAACTTGCCCCCCAGGTGCTCCCCGGCCCTCGCCAGGAGTCCCCGTTCCAGGGCCGTGTGGACGTCCTCGTCCTCCGGGTCGGGTCGGAACGCGCCGGAGGTCACGTCCGCATCGAGCCGGTCCAGGGCGGCGTGCATGTCCCGCAGCTCATCATCGTCGAGGAGTCCTGCGGCATGCAGGGCATTCGCGTGGGCGTGGGAGCCCCGGATGTCGACATGGGCGAGGCGCCAGTCGAACTGCGTGGAGACCGACAGGGCGGCCAGCGCCTGCGAGGGTCCGCCACTGAAGCGTCCTCCCCACAGGCTCAGATGGGGCTCGGGTGATGTGGTCTGCTCGGATTCGGCCATGGTCCGATGATGCCGTCTCCGGGCCCCCCACCGCCAGCCGGGCCGCCTGACGGCCGCTCGCACACACCAGCGCCGCCCGGCGGGCCAGTGTGCGTGGCGGGACGGGGAGCACGGTGACGAGGACGTCCCCCACCTGCACCCGCGCCTATACTCGGGCCACCGGACCGAGGAGGCTGCACATGGTGGATCCCCACGTCGATTCAGAGGTCGGAAGACTCCGGGAGGTCATCGTGCACCGTCCCGGCCGTGAGATCGGGATGCTGACGCCGGCCAACCACGACGAGCTCCTCTTCGACGACCTCGTCGACCCCGGGCGCTCCCGCTCCGAGCACGACGAGTTCGTCAGCGTCATGGAGGACCGCGGCGTCGAGGTCCTCCAGCTCACGGATCTCCTGGAAACCACTCTGGAGGACCCGGACGCACGTGAGGCGGTCCTCACCCGTACCCTCAACGAACGCCGCCTCGGCCCGGTGCTCACACCCGCCCTGCGCGAGTGGACCTCGACCATGCCCGGGGACCGGTTGTCCGCCCTGTGCATCGAGGGCCTCACCGTGGAGGAGTGGAAGCAGGTCTCACCCGTGCGTTCCCTGGTCACCCGCACCCTGGAGGACGAGGACTTCCTGATCCGCCCCCTCCCCAACCATCTCTTCGCCCGCGACGCCTCCGCATGGATCTACTCCGGTGTGGCCGTGAACTCGATGAGTCGCCTCGCACGTGAGCGCGAGTCGTTGCACTACTCCGCGATCTACCGGTGGCACCCCCGCTTCCACGGCTCAGACTTCCTGACGTGGTCGACGGGCACCTCCGGAGCCGTGCGCAGCGCGGAGGGCGGGGACGCCCTCGTCCTCGGGGAGGGAGTGGTGGCACTGGGCGTGTCGGAGCGCACCACGGCCCAGGGTGTGGAGCGCCTGGCCCTCAAGCTCTTCCGGGCGGGACAGGCCCACACCGTCCTGGCAGTGGTCCTGCCGCACCGGCGCACCTTCATGCACCTGGACACCGTGCTGACCCAGGTGGACTCCGACGCCTTCCTGCTCTACCCGCGTCTGGGGCCCGTGCGCACCATGACGATCACCCACGACGGTGAGCGATTGGTGGTGGAGGACTCCGGGTCCGACCTCGTGCGCGCACTGGAACGCGTGATGGGCAGGCCCCTGCGGGTCATCTCCCCCGAGGGCGCGTTCGCCGACGTGGACCGGGAGCAGTGGAACGACGGGTGCAACGCCCTGGCGCTGGCTCCCGGGACCGTGGTCGTCTATGACCGCTCCCCCCTGTCCACTGCGGCCATGAGGGACGCCGGGATCGAGGTCATCGAGGTGCACGGCGCGGAGCTGGGACGGGGACGCGGAGGTCCGCGGTGCATGACGTGCCCAGTGTTGCGGGATCCGGTGGTCTGAGCGGGCGAAGCTCCCCGGTGCCGGATCGAACAGGCCGGGATTGGGCGTTCCCGGCGGGTGGCCGGTGGCGCGCCCGTCAGTGACCGCTGGTGGCGACCACCACGGGACGTGACGCGTCGGAGGGGACCTGACGCGTCCGGCGCGCCGGGGGACGCACCTCGGCAGTGTCCGCACGCACCGTCAACCACGCGCCCAGGGCGACGAAGAGGACCCAGTTGCCCTCCGAGAGCAGCCTCGACTCCGTGAAGGACTGGATGAGCATCGCTGTCATGAGCAGTGCGGGGAGCAGGGACATGATGTCAGTGTCGAGGTCCCGCAGGGCGGTGCGCAGGACGTTGCGCGTGACCCACACGACCGCGACGACGAGGACGACCGCCCCGATCAGTCCAGTCTGGAAGAGTGCCTCGACGTAGGCATTGTGCGCCTGCATCGTCGGGGTGCCGTCGGGGCGCACGACGAGGTAACGGAACATCGGCAGCCACGGCACCCAGTACATGACCCATCCCCACCCGGTGAGGGGGTGCAGGCTCCACAGGTGCAGCACTCGGTCCCAGATCTCGGCCCGACCCGTCATATCGGAATCCCGTCCGAGCAGGTCGGAGACCTGGGAATGCATGGCCACGGCGCTCAGTGCGAGCAGCACAGCCACAGCGAGCGCGACATGCATCGCCGAACGACGACGCTCGCAGGGCAGGGATCGCAGGACCAGCGCCAAGACGAGCACTGCGAGACAGGCCACCGCCGCGACCGTGACGGTCGCGGACCGCGTCAGGCCCAGTGTGAGGACGGACAGTCCCACCCACAGCGTCGTGCGCGCCAGGGACATGCGAGCGTCCAGGTGCATGACGACCACGCACAGCAGGGTGAGCAGTGCGATGAAGGCCAAGGGGTTCCGGTTGCCGACAAAACCCTGGATGGGTCCGCCCTCGAGCAGGAGGCCGTTGACCCAGTAGTAGGAGTCGGGGACGTGCTCCCACCCCACCATGTACAGCGGGGGGATGCGGTGCCCGATGACCACCGCGACGAGGGCCTCGAGTGCCAGGCTGATGCCGAGTGTCCACTGCAGGCATCGGGTGAGGGCCTCCATCATGCTCTGCAGGGGGAAGGCGACGGCCAGCAGGACGCCGATGCCGCTGCTGAGCAGCATGATCAACGACGCGGCCACGGTCTCGAGGCGGTAGGCGGACCAGATGAAGCTCAGGCAGCACACCAGGGGGTAGGCGATGACGGGCCCGGGGAGGCGTCGCAGCCCGACCCTGCGGCCCGCGGCGACGAAGACCATGGCAAAGAACAGAGCCGAGAGAAACGTGAGCACTCCGAAGGGGCCCCATCCGATGAGGTCCCGCAGAC
>JBQEKJ010000033.1:0-8046 GCA_052103835.1 Pauljensenia sp. | reverse complement strand
CGCAGACCCTGGCCGGCGAAGGCCACGAAGAAGACCCACGCGCCCAACGGCGGCAGGAGAGCCTCCGCGCGGGGCCCGAGTCTGGCGGTGAGCGCATCGCGCGTACGCTCCCACAGGAGCGTCACCGGAAGGGCACCCACCTCGACGGTCTCGGAGACACGCGCCACGGCGCGCACGCCCCAGCGGCGGAGCGCAGGCAGCAGGCGCCCCGTTCTCGCGGCCTCATAGCCTGCTGGCGCTGTCTGTATCATCCTCCACCCCTTCCGGTTGCCGTCTGGTTCGGGACACGGGGTGAGGCGACGAGGGAACACGGCGTGTCCCTGGAGCCTGGGCGTCACTGCCGTGCCATTTGAAGCGTACCGAGCCACGGGGACGTTCCCCAGGGGTGGCATCGCGATGTCGAGCACAACATGGACGACCACTGGTCCAATGTCATCCCGACAATGGCCGCTGAACAGGGAGGATGGGATGCGCGCCCACCTGACGGTCACCAGCTGCGTTACCGAAATGCGGCTTCGGTGTCACCGGAGGGTGACCGTTGCCGAGGGAACGGGGAACCCGCGCATGACCATTGCTTGACCGGGTGTGCACCGGAGCGGAAGGGGGAAGGGCAAAGCCAGGTGCCCGAGGCCACGCGCTCCCCGACGCGCCGGGGCGGGCCCGAGCACTCCCGGACCCGCCCCCACCACCACGCCTTGCAGGTCAGAGGCTGCCCTCACCCACCTGCAGCCCCCTGCCGAAGCGGACGTCACGGGCTGCCGCCAGTCGTGCCGAGAGTCCGTAGATCTCGATGAACCCACGAGAGTAGGACTGGTCGAAGCTGTCCCCGGTCTCGTAGGTGGCGAGGTTGAAGTCGTAGAGCGAGGAGTCGGAACGACGCCCTGTCACGGTGGCGCGTCCCCCGTGCAGGACCATGCGAATGTCGCCGGTGACGTACTCCTGGGTCTCCTCGATGAACGCGTCCAACGCCTTCTTCAGCGGGGAGAACCACTGTGCGTCGTAGACCAGCTCACCCCAGCGCTCGTCGACGCGCTTCTTGTAGCGGGCCAGCTCACGCTCGACGGTGACGTTCTCAAGCTCCTTGTGGGCGGCGATCAGTGCAATCGCGCCCGGAGCCTCGTAGATCTCACGGGACTTGATCCCGACCAGGCGGTCCTCGACCACGTCGATGCGGCCGACGCCTTGGGCGCCGGCGCGACGGTTCATCTCCTGGATCGCCTGCAGGGGCGTCACCGGGCGTCCGTCGATCGAGGTGGGGATCCCCTTCTCGAAGTGGATCACGACCTCATCAGGCAGCGGGGGGTAGGTCGGATCGTCGGTGTAGTTGTAGACATCCTTGGTCGGTGCATTCCAGATGTCCTCGAGGAAACCCGTCTCGATGGCGCGTCCCCACACGTTCTGGTCGATCGAGAACGGATTGTTCCTCGTCGTCTCGATGGGCAGGTGGTGCTTGTTCGCGTAGTCGATGGCGACATCGCGGGTGAGCGCGAGGTCACGCACGGGCGCGATCGTCTTCAGATCCGGTGCCATCGAGGTGATCGACACCTCGAAGCGGACCTGGTCATTGCCCTTGCCCGTGCATCCGTGGGCCACCGTGGTCGCTCCGAACTGCCGGGCCGCACGCACCAGGTGCTTGGCGATGACAGGCCGCGAGATGGCGGAGACCAGTGGGTAGGAGTCCTGGTAGAGCGCATTCGCCTTCAGGGCGGGCATGCAGTACTCCGCGGCGAACTCGTCACGGGCATCTGCCACGTAGGCCTCCACCGCACCGCAGTCGAGCGCGCGCTGGCGGACGACCTGCATGTCCTCCCCGCCCTGGCCCACGTCCACGGCCACGGCGACGACCTCCATCCCCGTCTGTTCCCCGATCCAGCCAATTGCGACGGATGTGTCGAGTCCGCCCGAGTATGCCAGGACCACGCGGTCCTTGCCCTGTGCCATGGTGTCTCCTTCTTGGTCCCTCCGCTGTGGAGGATCGTCGGTGTGGTGGTGGTCTGTGTGGTGCGCGAGGTGCGCCCTCAGGTGAGGATGGCCGGAGTCGACCCTGGATCCGCCAGTTCCAGCAGGGCTGACTGGACCCGGTCCGCGTCTGCGGGGGCACGGCAGATGACCAGGACGGTGTCGTCACCGGCGATGGTGCCCGCAATGCCCTCCATACGCACGGCGTCGATGGCGGACCCCAGCAGGTTCGCGGCCCCCACGGGTGTGCGCAGGACCAGGAGGTTGCCCGCCAGGTCAGTCGCCACCAGGAGGTCCTGGCACCAGCGGACCAAGCGCGCCTGGGAGGCCTCGGCCTCGTGGGTGTGGCTCCCGTCGGCATCGGGGACGGAGTAGACCTGCACCCCGGCCGTGTTGCGGACCTTCGTTGCGCGCATCTCCAGGAGGTCCCGGGACAGTGTCGCCTGGGTGGTGTCGACACCCATGGCCGCCAGTTCGCGACGCAGCTGCTCCTGGGAGGTGATGGCCTGGGAGGCCAAGACCTCGATGATGGCTCCGCGTCTGGCAGTCTTCGTGGCGGGGATCGTCGTGTGGGTCATGACGGGTCCGTTCCGTTCCCACGCGTCTCCAGGACGAGGGCGGGCAGCGCGTCGGTGAACCTCGCGGCCTCCGCAGACGTCAGCACCAAAGGGGGTGCCAGCCGGAGCGTCGTCGGTGAGGTCGCATTGAGCACGAAGCCCGCCCGGCGCCCGGCGACCACGATGCCGGGGGCGATCAGGTCGTCGAACTCCAGGCCGATGAGCAGGCCGCGTCCGCGCACCTCCCGCAGTCCCGGGATACCGAGGGCCTTGAGGTCATCGCGCCACGACGCACCCAGGAGGGCGGCGTGGGTGAGGAGACCGTCGGACTCTACGGTGTCGAGCACGGCGTTCGCGGCTGCCGCGCACACCGGGTTGCCGCCGAAGGTCGTCCCGTGCATGCCCGGCCCCAGGACGGATCCCGCCCCGGCCAGACCGATGCACGCCGCGATCGGCATGCCACCACCGAGCCCCTTGGCCAGGGTGACGAGGTCGGGGACGATGCCACTGCGGTGGTGGGCCATCCACTCCCCCGTTCGTCCCAGTCCGGACTGGACCTCGTCGACGACGAGGAGCGCCCCGAAACGGCGTGTGAGGTCCCGCGCGGCGCGCAGGTAGTCGTCGTCGAGGTCGAGGACCCCTGCCTCGCCCTGGAGGGGCTCGACGAACATCCCTGCGACGCCCTCGTCCATCGCCGCCTCCAGGGCGGGGATGTCATTGGCGGGGAGGAACTCGACACCGGGGGCCAGCGGCGCGAAGGGTTCGCGGTACTTCGCCTTCCAGGTCAGTGCCAGGGCCCCGGTGCTGCGCCCGTGGAAGGCGTGCTCGAGGGCGAGGATGCGCGGGCGCGGTGTCTCCTGGGCATTGGCGTGGGCGCGCACGATCTTGAGGGCGCACTCATTGGCCTCGGTCCCCGAGTTCGCCAGGAAGACCCGCGAGCCCTCGGGCGCTCCTCCCGGCTCCACGATGCGCAGCAGGTGCTCCGCGAGGGTCACCTGGGGTGGGGTGGCGAAGAAGTTCGAGACGTGGCCCAGGGTGGCGACCTGTTCGGAGACCGCCCGCACGATGGCGGGATGTGCCTGACCGAGGAGGTTGACGGCGATTCCGCCCAGGAGGTCCAGGTACTCCCGTCCGTCGGCGTCGACCACGTGCGAGCCGTGGCCGGAGACCAGGACCAGCTGGGGCGTGCCGAAGGTGTCCATGACGGCGCCTTCGTAGCGTGCGTCCCACGCCGCGGTGGTCCGACCTGTCGTGCTGCTCATTCGAAGACCCCCGAGTGTCCGGCTGTGATCATGGTCCCCACCCCATCGTCGGTGAAGATCTCCAGCAGCATCGAGTGGGGTCTGCGTCCGTCGATGACGTGGACCATCGGAACGCCACCGTCGAGTGCTGACAGTGCCGCCTGCATCTTCGGGACCATGCCGGAATGCATGTCAGGGAGCATCTTGCGCAACTCGGTGTCGGAAAGGCGCGAGATCAGGGAGGAGCGGTCGGGCCAGTTCGCGTAGAGGCCTTCGACATCGGTGAGCATGATCAGCTTCTCCGCCCCGATCGCCGCGGCCAGGGCACCCGCTGCGAAGTCCGCGTTCACGTTGAGGACACCGGTGGGATCGTCCACATCCGGTGCCACGGAGGAGACGACGGGGATGCGACCGGCTTCGACCATGGAGAGCAGAGGTGTGGCATTGACGTGTGTGACCTCTCCGACCAGGCCGATGTCGACGGGCTCCCCGTCCACCCACGCCGGGGTCCGGCGCGCGCGGAAGAGGTTGGCGTCCTCCCCCGCCAGGCCGACGGCCTTGTAGTCGTGCTCGTTGAGCAGGGAGACCAACTCGCGCTGGACCTTGCCCACCAGGACCATGCGCACGACCTCCATGACCTCGGGCGTCGTCACCCGCAGCCCGTGTTCGAAGGGCGCGTCCAGTCCCAGCCGCGCCAGCATGGCGTTGATCTGGGGACCACCACCATGGACGACGACGGGTCGCACCCCCCACTGGTGGAGGAACAGGATGTCCTCGGCGAAGGCACGCTTGAGGTGTTCGTCGACCATGGCGTTGCCGCCGTACTTGATGACCACCATCTGGCCCGAGTAGCGACGCAACCAGGGCATCGTCTCCAGCAGGATCTGGGCCTTCTCCTGGACGGGTACGTCGTTCATGAGGAGTACGCGCTGTTCTCGTGGACGTAGTCGTGGGTGAGGTCGCTGGTCCACAGCACCACCGAGGCATCCCCGGCGTGCAGGTCGATGACCACGTGGACCTCGCGCGGGGTCATGTCGACCAGGTCGCGTGGCTCCCCCACACCTCCCGCGCGGCACACGGTGACCCCGTTGATGGTGACATCGAGCAGGTCGGGGTCGAAAGGGGCCACGGACTCCGGGACCGTGCCGACCTGGGAGACCACGCGACCCCAGTTCGGGTCGTTGCCGAAGACGGCAGCCTTGAACAGGTTGGAACGGGAGACCGCCCGGGCGACGGCCTCACCAGCCGCCTCGTCCGAGGCTCCCACGACGCTGATCTCGATGTCGTGGCTGGCACCCTCCGCGTCCGAGATCAGCTGGCGGGCGAGGTCCGCGCAGGCGGCTCGCAGCGCCTCGGTGAACTCCCCCGCATCGGGACGGATCCCCGAGGCTCCCGAGGCCAGCAGGATGACGGAGTCGTTGGTGGACATGCAGCCGTCCGAGTCGGTGCGGTCGAAGGTGGTGCGCACGGCGTCGCGCAGTGCGGCGTCCGCGGAAGCGTCGTCGAGCACGACATCAGTGGTGAGTACGCACAGCATGGTCGCCAGGCCCGGGGCGAGCATGCCGGCGCCCTTGGCCATGCCACCGATGCACCAGCCCTCGCCGGTGACGGTGACGGTCTTGGCAACGGTGTCCGTGGTGCGGATGGCGTCGGCTGCGGCAGCCCCCGCATCCGGTCCGTCAGCGAGGGCACCCGCTGCCTTCGTCACCCCCGCGAGCAGCAGGTCCATGGGGAGGCGCTCGCCGATGAGACCCGTCGAGCAGACCCCCACCTGTTCACCCAACAGCTCCAGTGCAGCTCCCGTACTGTCCGCCGCGAGCTGGGCGTCCTCCATCCCACCGGCGCCCGTGCAGGCATTGGCGCCCCCGGAGTTGAGCACCACAGCCAGCAGGGTGGCAGTGGAGAGGTGGGTACGTGTGAGCGTGACGGGTGCGGCGACGACGCGATTGGAGGTGAACACACCGGCGGAGGCGGGCTGGGGACCGTCATTGATGACGAGGGCGAGGTCGCGACCGCCATGGGCCTTGAGCCCGGCGACGACTCCTGACGCGCGGAACCCTGCAGGGGCGGTGACCCCGATACCTGGTGTGGTCACGGTGCAACTCCGATCATGGGGACGGCGGTGTACTCGGGCAGGCCGAGCGCGATGTTGGTGCTCTGCACCGCGGCTGCTGCAGTGCCCTTGCCGAGGTTGTCGATCGCGCACAGGGCGACCAGTGTGCCGGCACGGCGGTCGATGGTGGCACCCACCAGTGCACGCCCCGTTCCCGTGACGGGGGCGGTGGCGGGCCACCTTCCGGGACCTGTGACGTCGATGAGGGCCTCGCCCTCGTACACGCTGTAGGCGCCGTCCACCGTCTCCTGGTCGACGTCCGGCAGCAGGGGTGCCACGACGGTGGCAAGGATGCCCCGCGAGGTGGGGACGAGCACCGGGGTGAAGGTCAGCCGGACAGGTCCGGCACCGGCCACCTGCAGGTTCTGGACGATCTCGGGGATGTGGCGGTGCGTGCCACCCACTGCGTAGGGGGCGATGTTGCCCAGCGCCTGGGAGGCGAGCAGGTGGGACTTGAGGGAGCGCCCTGCCCCGGAGTAGCCCACTGCCAGCGTCGCACAGATGGAGGTCGTGTCGACCAGTCCGGCGTCGACGGCGGGCTGGAGGGCCAACGTGACGGCGGTGACATTGCAGCCGGGTACGGCGATGCGCGTCGTCGCGGCGAGTTCAGCCCGCTGTGCACGGGCGACCTGCTCCCCCGTGTGCAGCAACTCGGGCATGCCGTACGTCCAGGGGGCCGTGAAGGCACCACCGTAGTAGTCGTCCCAGTCCTGGGAGTGAACGAGTCGGTGGTCGGCGGCGCAGTCGGCGATGACGGCACCGTCGCCCGCAGTGGCCAACGCGTCGCCGACCTCGGCGGAGTGGCCGTGGGGCAGGGCGAGGACCACCAGATCGTGGCCAACGAGTCTCTCCGGAGTGGTCTCGGTGATCACCAGGTCCGCCAGCGAGGGGATCTGGGGCTGGAAGTCGCCCAGGCGGGAACCCGCGGAGGACGCAGCCGTCACGGTGGTCACCTCGATGTCGGGGTGAGCGGCGAGGAGGCGCAGGACCTCCCCACCCGCGTAGCCCGAGGCCCCGGCAACAGCCGCTGTCAATGTCATACGCATAATCATACAGCCGGATGCATACTCAGTCGGTCGTGTCCCCGATGTGGACACCTGCGGCCGAAGAGGCGTGCCTCGCGCTGTTGAAGAGGCGTGCCTCGCGCTGTTGAAGAGGCGTGCCTCGCGCGGGAGGGAGGGTCAGCGGGAGGGCTTCGAGAGCTCCTTGATGATGCCGTCGGTCCAGGCGTCAATGGCATCCCAGTCCCGGAAGTCACCCTCCACGGCGCCCGCCAGTCGGGCGATGGAGCGCTCGCGCAGCGACAGCTTGGAGGGCACGTAGCGGCCGGGGAAGGTGCGGTGGTGGACGACGTGCACCTTCATCAGCACCGGTCCGATGCGCGAGGGGTCCTGGGGAGTGTGCTTGGGCACACCGGAGAGTCCGACGGAGTAGGCCCACACCGGGATGCGGTTGAGCTGGGTCTCGAAACGTTCCAGGAAGGAGGTGGCCGACTCCATCCACTGGGTCATGTAGACCGCCGAGCCGATGACGACGGCATCGATGCCGTCCAGGCTCACGACGTCCTGGGGTGCCTGGCGCACGACCTCGAAACCGGCCCCCTGCAGTCGCTCGGCGATGGCATCGGCGATCTCGGTGGTGGTTCCGTGCTTCGATGATGCGGTGACGAGGATCTTCATGCCCTCCAGTGTGGCAGACGGCCGGGCCCGGATGGGCATCGAAGGTCCCTCATGAGTCTCGGGGCACATCCGAATCCACCGGGTCCGGCCGTCGACCGGAGACCTCGGTCCCTCAGGAACGCAGTTCCGCCCCCAGGAGCTTGTGCGCACGCTTGACCACGGAATGGCGCACCTGGGCGGACTCCTCCGCGGTCAGCGTGTGGTCAACGGCGCGCAGTCGCAGGGCGAAGGCGAGGGAGCGATGCCCTTCGGGCACCTGGTCACCCTCGTAGACGTCGAAGAGCGTGACGTCCTCGGCCAGCGCACCCGCAGCCTGGCGCACGACCTGCTCGACCCGGGCGGCGGGGATGTCCTCGGCGACGACGAGGGCGATGTCCTCCTTCGCCAGGGGGAAGGTGGACACGGGCCTGACCTGGATCGGCTCGGGGTCCATGACGGACACGAGGGCGTCGAGGTCCAGTTCGAAGGCCGCCGAACGGCCCGGTAGGCCGAAGGCC
>JBQEKJ010000032.1:0-14210 GCA_052103835.1 Pauljensenia sp. | reverse complement strand
GGTGAGACGCTGGATCCGTCGCTCCGAGAGGCACATCCCCGCGCGGGCGGGGACCACAGTATGAGTTCGGCGCAGCATGGGAGGAAGTCAGGCTCATCCCCGCGCGGGCGGGGACCACGTGTCGAAGCGGGCAAGCATCTGCGCGGACGTGGGCTCATCCCCGCGCGGGCGGGGACCACACCCCCGTGACCGGAACGGGTGCCGGGGCCACCGGCTCATCCCCGCGCGGGCGGGGACCACACTTCCTGACAAGCCACGATACGCGGCCTAGCCCCCCGATCTTGGACGCTGACCGCGTGCCCGCCGGTACCGTTGGAACTCGCTCATCCCCGGCCGCGCTCTGTCGTCGTCGTGGCCGGAGGCAGAGGGACGCATCATCAAGGTGAGACCTTCGAAATCAGTGGGCTCCCACGGATCCCCCTGGACACGGAACTCAAGCCCCTGCTCGTTCCTGGCGGAGAACACCATCGTGGCCCTTCCGGAGCCCATCGTGGCCTGGACGATATCCCACAGGCGGTCACGTACCCGCGGACTCACATGTCCCACGTAGACACCTGTCGACACCTCCATGAGCCACCGGGTGACATGCCCACGCAACCCCTCAGGGACAGCGGAGAGAACCAACACCATCATTCGTGTGCGACTTCCTGATACGACACGCCAGCGGCCACCGTCGCCCCCATGTCGTCCCACAACGCCAGGTCCTCGACCAGCAGGTCGTCAGTGAACTCACCGTCGTCCCCCGCAGCATCGGACAGACCGCCGACCAGCTCCGGGCGCACTGCAGCGAGCAGGCCTTTGATGTCGTGCACACATGTGGCCAGGATGCGTGCCTCCCTCATCGCGTCTCGCATGCGCCGACGCGCCTCGGCCCCGACTCCGGCCTCAAGCTCCATGGCCGCCACGTCGAATGCAAGAGGAATCGACAGATCCGCCTTGTACAAGTCTGCGACGTCATAGACGAAGGACCGGTAGTTCCCGGTGTGGACGAAGCCGAGCCCCGGCGCGCACCCCAGCGCCACGATCACAGCGTGGACTGCTCCATAGAGAGCAGAGTTGGCCGCCGACAGGGCACGGTTCACGACGGATCCGTCCTCGAAGTTCTCCGGATCGTAATCACGACGATCCCAGGTGACCCCGGTGCGCTCGGAGTGCGTCCGATAGAGCCGACGCACCCGAGCACCCTCGCGTCCTCGCAGCTGCTGCATGCTGAGTTTGGAGACGTCCTCGCCCTCGAATCGCATCTGGTACATGAGACGGGCCACCCTGAGGCGGGCCGCTGGATCGCTCACTGCCGCCGCTTGTGCAATGAGGAGGCGAGACGAACGCGATGGAGGACTGCCGTGGGCGTAGTAGCGCACACCGTTCTCTCCCACCCACACTGCGGTCGAGCCGCTTTCACTGAGCAGTGACACAGCAGAATGCGTGATCCGCACACCGGGCCCCATCATCAGTACTCCCAGCGCGGCGGCCGGGACGTGGGCAACGCCTCTGGAGTCGGTGACCGTGAGTGCGTTTGAGTCCCGGTGGATGACACACCGTTCGACGTAGAGGAAGGTGAGACGATCTTGAGCCCGGACGAGGTCCTTGGGATCGGGTGGGGGTGCCCCAGGGATGCCGTTCATCAGCGTGACAGCGTCAGGAGTCCGCAGCCGTATCCCTTCGCCCGACCGATCCCACCAACGAGGGCGGAGCGCAGCAGGACTGGGTCGGTGACCTCGAGGACGCCCTCGAAAGTCGCCTTCTGGAGCGTCACGAGCGCGCCACGGCGTCTGAACTTCTGCACCTCACGGCCAACGAGAGACACCACCGGCACATCGATCTCCTTGACGCCCCCGTCAGAGTCCAGTTCATGGGCCACGTCTCCTGCCAGATCGGTGGACCCGGGTATGCGGAACCCATTGTCCGCTGCACGGTCCAGCAGCCACCCGGTTTGCTGCTCCACGGTGACGTGACCCAGGACCTTCTTGCGTCCCTTCCCGTCACGCTCTTCAGCGGACCTGTAGGTGGGGTTCACCGTGATCCTGAAATGCCATGTCTGACGGAGTGCGAGCGCGTCGAGGAAGTCGTCCATACGCCTGGTGGTCACCCCACCTTCCGTCCTCCACCCAGCGGCCTCGACGAGGGCGGCTGGGTCAGGAGCAACGGGGGAGGAAACAAAAAGCACGAGGCGACGCCCTTCGAGCTCATCGAGGCGCCACAGCACTCGCTGCTCTCCGGTCTCCAGATGCGCTCCAGGTGCGAACGCCCCGAGCACTGCGGCGTGGAGTCGCTGGGACGACGAGACAAGTTCGCGGCAACCTGTCCGTCGAGGATCAAGGTAGATGCGGGTCAGGTACATCGTCAGAGCACTCCCATCGGATCGTGTTCCCCGGCATGCACGGCGGCGGCGTCCTTCTCCTGAAAGTCGGGGTTCACCACGTCGACACTCGTCTCCTCTACGGCGCGCAGAGCATAGCGACGGCGTTCGGAGTCAAAGCTCTCAGGTACGTCCTGGAGCATGTGGGTGGATGTCACCCTCTCCGCCGGGAAGGTTCCGCCATCAGCCACGACACGCAGGCGCACTGTCGCGTCCGAGCGAAACAATGCCCGGTGGAATCGGGCGGCCTGCCAGTCGAGGGTGTCGACGGCATCCGTCAAGGCACTCTGTCGAGTCTCCAGGAACAGGGGCATCGTCGGCGGACAGGCCCTCCTACCCAAGTAGAGCGGGAAGGCCGGATGACGCAGCGCGTCGGCGAGGGTGTCGACGATCGCGTCCTCCGCCTCGACGAATGCCGTGAAGATCGCGTCACTGAGGTAGTAGCGCTGGGACAGCGGCATCGAGGTCTGACCCCTGTGAGCGGTGTGGAAGTCACGGAGAACTTCTCCGGGCTGATCGATCCGAGCCGCGAAACGCAGTCCTACGAGATCTTCGATGGGATCAACGCGTCGTCGACCCTCGGCGGCCGCGAGCAGCCCGATGACTCCACTCTTCGTCGGGAAGGCTTCCGTGGAACGCCGTGTGAAGCGGCTCGTGGAACCCCACGACTGCATGGGACCTGCGAGCCTGAGGACAAGGACCGAACTCACGACAGCTCCTCGATCGCCGCGACTGCCGCCTGTCCGAGATCGGACATGGGCACGCGACCGCCGAGTTCGCTGACCTTCTCCGCGCGCGCGGTGGACCAGGAGACGAGGGTCTTCTCGGGGTGCAGGCCTGTTCCCTCGCGCAGGTCCTGCGCGAACTTGACCAAGCGCTGCGCAGCAGGACGGACAAAACCGTGTCCGTCGGCTTCCACCGCGTCCTCGAAGGCGCCGACCAGGTTGATCGGTTGGTCGTCACGCAGCTCCACGACAACCGCATCGGGGACAGTGCGGTTGGCGAAGGTGTTCTGCTTGCCGGTGGGCATGGAGAGGACGAAGGAGTTCACGAAGGCCTTGACGGCTTCCTCGGTCGATTCCCGGGTGCCGAGATTCTTCTCGAGCAAGGGCAGGTTGATCGTCGCGTAGCGGTAGAGGGTGGCTGAGGTGAACTCGATGGTGCCGATCATCCCGGCACCCGAGTCCTCCTCGTCAGTCTTCGCATCGTCGACGGCCGTGTAGTAGTCGTACTCGCTCGCGACAGGGCCGACCCCCAAGGCATGGGCAACTTGGCAGGCGGCGTCGACATTGAGGCTCTCGGGTTCGGCCACCATCCGTCCGAACAGGGCGATGTCGACGGAGTGGTCTGTGTCGACCAGGTTCTTCGGTTTCACGGCCTTGAAGGCCTTCGTCGGGTCATCCTCGCCGGCGATCGCGATGACGGCCTCAGCCACGTGTTCGATCTGCTTGGCGGAGAGGAACACGAGGAACCCCGCCTGGGCGAGCTGGTCGTCGGTGGGTTCCTGCCCCTTCCTCAACTTGGGGGCCGTGGTCTTGAACCCGATCGCATTCATCGCCATGTCGGCCAGGTTCGCTGCTCGTTCCTTGAGCTCGGGTGCCTGTCGGACGATCTCGTCACGCAGGACCTGGACAATGCGCTTCGTGCGGATGCCCAGCTCTTCCTTTGGGAGCGTCTGGTTGAAGTCAGTGCGCGTCGCCCGCTTGATGGCCTGTGAGGAAATGCGCATGCGGCGTATGCCTCCGAAGGTCGCGGATTTTGGAGCGCCAGTGTCATCCCTGTTGGGGTTGGAGGGAGGAAGTGTCTGGAGGACGTGGATGTCGACGAAGCGAGTCATGGAAAGGGCCTTTGGGTGAGAAGTGGGTGGAGTTGTGGTAGTGCTCAGGAGAGAACTGGAGTCGTGCCAGTGCCGACAGGCGCGTCCTTCGCAGGGGAACGAGTCGTTCGCTCGAAGTCGCGTCCCCAGCTCCTGATCACCGCGGAACGACGCTGGGGGTCCTGCCATTGGAAGAGGTCTACCGCGAACTGTCCGTAGTCCATCGGAATGTCCGCGCTGCTGAGGAGGTTGACGATGCCGCGCGCCTGGATGGCCAGTGACTCAAAGGTCGTGGCCCGAACGAGGGCGGAGAGGCGGCCGTAGATTGGGGTGTCATGTCGGTCCCTGTCGGATCCATCAGCATCTGTCAAGATCCGCGCTGCCGCCGCGATGGAGAGACGTCGCCCTGTCTCGGACCGCACGTGCATGGAGTCGGGATGCGAGCCCTGGTGGAGGGCCCACAGTGTGAGCGCGGTGTGAACGGCCAGCTCACCTCTGCTTGCCTCGGTGTCATCGCGGCGCGAAGGTCCACCGTCAACGGTGAACTGCCAGATCGAAGGGACAGATCCGACTTCCTTCCCGAGGGCAGTCCGAAGCTGTGCGCGCCCGGCGCGGGCGTATGAGTTCTGTCCTGCGAGGCGATGTCCCGCAATCTGGAGGACCCGGTTGCGGACCTCCTCCGAGGTCCGCAACGGTCCACCCCACGCCTCTGCTCCCGATGGGTCTTCCGTGGGGTCTGTTTCGTGCGTCGATGTCACTTCTTGTCTCCTTCCGACGTGGATGGAACCTGGGGGAGGGCCTTGCGCAGCGCCGCCCAGAAGTAGTTCTCCGCAATTCCGGAATTGATGTAGCCGCGCCCGCTGTCACGCCCGACGATGGCGTCATCGGAAGCACCGTCGAGCATCTCCCACGCAACGGATGCAGCAGTCTGTCTCAGCGTCTCGTGCCAGTTCGCCTCTGCAGCCTCGATGTCAGACCTCGCGCTCAGGTCAGCGAGCCACGCGCGATAGGGTCCGTCGACAACTCCGTAGAACTGCTCACGGGCACGTTCGCGCTCTCCGTCACCGGCGCCGTCCCCACTTACCCCGGTCGCCCGTGCGAGATTGGAGGCGAGGTTGGCGATGACGCGCACTACGTCCTCGGTCCGCTCGACGCTGCGGTCCACGAGCCTGCCCAGTTCAGGATGCTCCTCTGTGAGCAGAGCAACGCTGACGGTCACCTCGTCGTGGTAGATGTCGTCGATGGTCGCGTTCTGAGGACCATAGGTGACGCCGACGGCTTCAATCCTGACCTGTGAGGTGTCCGCACCAAATGCCTCGCCCAAGTAGGACAGGTGTTCCAGGGTCGCAGACCTCAGGAACTCCTCAACCGTGGACTTGTCATAGGCGAGGACCCGTCCGACGGTCGGCAACATCCCAGGAATGGACCGCCACAGGGCGCGTTCGGCTTGGTAGAGACGCGGCATGTAGGTGACTCGCTTGAACTTCTTCGACTGCGGGTCTGAGTAGCGCCACAAACCCATGGGCTCGTAGCGCTGCATGTCCTGGGGTCCGAGTTTGTCCCCCTGGGCCAGGACGACACCGGTGACGCCACCGCGATCCCCGGCCAGTCGGATCCTGCGTGAGGACCACGTGAGAATCCGGGAGATCGCGATCGGAGCCGGATTGTCGACGTAGTCGCGCCGCACAGCCGTCGGCGCATCCTCGTCCTCCCAGACGCACGGCGTCTGCCATGCCTGGGGCCCCCGGAGCTCTCCGGAGCCCGAGGGGACCAAGTTGAGCAGCAGCGTCTCCCCCAAGGTGCCACCGCGCAGGATCACCATCCCGACCTGCCCGGCCCACGACGGACCGATCGGATATCCCTTGCCGCCCGACTGCTCGCTATCCCCGACGGCACCCGACCGGATCCCCGAGGGGTCATAGGCCATGGCATGCAGGAGCCACAGCGCAGCCTCAGCCGCACCGATCCGCTCAAGGGCGGGACCATTGCGAGTCGTGAAGAACTGGGAGCCGTTGGGGACGTCCGCGATGATCTTCTCGAGTCCGGAGACCTCATTCTTCGCCGTGTGGAGCGTCGGCGCCTGCAGGAAGGGATGGCCGCCCCCGAAGAGGAAGAACCGTTCCCTCCACCGTTCGCAGTAGGCGACAAGCTCGCCAACCGGCAGCCCTGTCCCCCACAGGCGAACATATGCGTCGCTGTCGGGCAGTGGGATCACACGGTGACACATGGCCAACAACATCCTGAGCACTGCGGCGTTCTGCGTCGGCAACTCACATGCCAGGTCGATGATCTCCTCACTGCGTTCGAATGTTCTGCGGATGCCGACGGACTCCACCGTTCCGTCCTTCAGCAGGACGGGAATCCAAGGTTCGTCGAGCAGGTTGTAGTCGGGCTCGCTCACTGGTCCATCACCTCAAGTCCTCTCTCGGGGGAGTACACGAGCATGTGCCCGTGTACGACTGCCTCCAGTCGTCGACCGAACTCAGAGGTCATCCTCATGGGAAGGATCAACTCATCCTTCAGCACGGGGTTCTCCAACCAGACCCAGTTTCGAACGATCGGGTTGTCCCAGATCTCCAGGGCGACAGCCTCGATGGTGTCCTGGTCACCCTCGCCTCTGGATCGCAGCTGCCAAGGCGCCAACGACGTCGTCCACGTGCGAACCTCACGCAGCACCTCCGCAGGGATGTCCTCTCCGACCTCGAGGCGACAACTGACCCCGTCCTCCTCCTTGATCCAGGTAGGCCAGACAGGCACATTGCCCTGGAACGGATCCACGGGGATGACCAGAATCGGGATCTGGTCATCGCCATCACGCACAGCTGCGCGGGCTACGACTCCCCTGGCTCGCTGTGTCCCCGACTCACCGTCGTTCGCGTCCCCCGCGAACTGCGACTCGAGAGCATCGGCGGTCCAGGTGGGGAGGTTCAACCCGTCGAGGCACCAGGTGCGTGCCCGCTCGACGGCTTGGGCCTGTGTGCGGAGCTCCTTTTCTCTGGCACCGGCGATCTCTTCCTGCCATCGCGCCGGTCCGACGAGGTCCTCGGAGTATGCCAGTTCGGTGAGCTCGGCGACCTGCCCGGGGCTCTCGATCCTCAGGTTCCCATCATGATCGGCGAGGATCCCCAGGAACCGCAGGATCCGGTGTCGGCCGTAGACGGTGTCGCATCCCCTCAGGTACCCCCACGGGTCCTCCCCCACATCCGTCACCAGCACGTGGGCACCCGGATCGACGAGGGCGGACGGGCGTACCCGTCCTGGGTGACGGTGGAGGCGACCGATGCGCTGGAGGACCAGGTCCATGGGAGCGGGATCAGTGAGCATGATGTCGAAGTCGACGTCGAGGCTCTGTTCGATGACCTGCGTGGCGACGACGATGTGGCGATGGGGACGCTCAGTCGAATCTCGGCCGAAGAGGGCGAGCATCTCCTCGTCCTTGAGAACCCGATCGGCGGCGAGGAAGCGCGCGTGCGTGAGCGTGAGGTCACCGTCGCCGAAGTGGTCAACCAAGGCGTCATACGTCGCCTGCGCGGCCATGACGGTGTTCCGGATGACGACGGCACATCCGCCGCCCGCCAGGTTCTGGTCAAGGAACGTGGCGATGTCTGAGTCATCATGGATCACCAGTGGGCGGATGTTGCGTCGCAACTGCTGGTCCGTCTGAGACGCCGGCGTGGGGTTGACCTCCAGATGGTCGCGGGCGATCGAGTAGCTGGTGAGCACGGGGTATCCGATCCCCCGTTCGATGTCTGTCGGCAGTTCGTCTTCTCGCCTGACGCGCCCTCGTCGATAGGCACTGACAAGCGCTGCCCTGCGTTCCCCGGGGAGCGTCGCGGAGAGGAGCACGACGGGCACGTGGTACATACCCAGCCACGTCAGTGCTGCCTCGAGGTAGGTTTCCATGTAGGTGTCCGCCGCATGGACCTCATCGAGGACCACAACCTTGCCCATGAGCCCCAGATGGCGCAGCAGGACGTGCCTGGACTTCAGCGCGGCGAGCAGCACTTGGTCGATCGTTCCCACCACCAGGGGTGCGAGCGTGGCGCGCCAACGATTGGCCATCCACACGCTGGCGAAGACACCGGGCTCCGCGCCGTCCTCGTCATGGGTCTCGATCTGGTGGTCCCGGTCAGGGAACAGATCCTGGAAGCCCTGGTTGAGGTCGTTGCGACCGTGGGCCAACTGGACTCCGACACGTTGAGGAGCGCGCACGGCAACCCAATCGGCCCAAGACCTCACGCGGGTGAACATGGCATCCGTCGTTGCCTGGGTGGGCAGTGCGATGATCGCCCCTTGCAGATGGCGGCGTCGGATGATCTCCCCGGCAACCGTGAGGGCGAGTTCCGTCTTGCCTGAACCGGTCGGGGCTTCCACGACGACGAGGTCGACGTCGGCATTGCGCACCAGTTCGGCCGCCCGGGTCTGCGTCGGGTTCGGAGTGCGGTCCTCCCCCCATCCGAACTGCTCCCGATATGCGACGGTCGTGTCATCGGACTGCGGGGGAATGGTCAACGGCTTGGGCAGCCCCGCCCGCCGCCACCCCTCGACCACACGGCGACTCTGCGCATCGACGCCCAATGGGAGTTGGCCGAACCGGATCGGGAAGAGGGGGAAGTAGTACTCATTGGACGCCAACCAGTCAGCGACGACGAGCACCGAGGCATACGCTCCGGCCGAGGCGATGGGGATCTCTGGTAGGAAGGCTCCCCACCCGTCCAGGGGAAAACCGACGCGACGTGCCATCCATTCGATGAGTTCCCTGCGACACGCCGACCACCGCGGATCCTTGGATCCCTGCCCGTCAAGGTAGATGTTGTGTGCATCCTGGACCTGCGAGGCGCGCGGGTAGCGACCGTGGTGGACCCCGACAAGGACGGCGAGACCGTGGGCGCGCTCCGGGGAACACCCGCGTGAGATCAGAAGATCCTTCAGCGCGAACTGCGAGACCATGCCGTGGGGAAGACGGGACCTGTCCGCTACGTCGAGGCGCGACGGTACGGTCAGGCCCTGCTCGCGGACGAGATCAGCAAGAGGTGAGTGCTGACAGACGAACTCCAGGGAGGCCTTCCCACAGTCATGGACTCCGGCGAGGAAGCGGAGCGTGGTCCGGGCCTTTGCCTGGTCACCGTCCCAGATCGATGCCAGGAGCTCACGGTGCGGGTCCGAGAGGTAGTCGTCGAACAGCCGCCCTGCTGTGTCGGCGGCGTCCATGAGGTGCTGGTAGAGCGGCAGCCACCTCTGCCCGGTCTGTCTGTCGCTCTTGGCCCAGATGCTGCGGGTGAGTTCCGAAAGATCAGCTCCGCCCAAGGATGGTGTCGGCACCGAGAAAGTCGGTGCCAGCACAAGTTGGTTCGGCACCTCAGAAACCTTGAACAGCCGCACGTTCCACTCCGCCTCGATCATGGGAGACGCATCGCTGCGCCCCATCCCCATTCAACTCCAGATTCCGACGCACCGGGTCCGGTTCGTCGCGAGCGGATCTCACGATAGGAGCCGCCATGTGCATCTGCGTGTCGTCCGCCCCTTTGGAGGGGCCGCAAGGGGCGGACGAGCGCCATCGAGAAGACAAGGAAAGACACATGGGCCAGGAACCGCTTGGGCACTGACGAAGGAACACCTGTACGCATGTGGTTGGTGGGGTCCCTGATTCAGGGACCCCACCATCACTCAACTCACTTTGCGAAGTAGTCGCAAGGGTCGAACCCCTCACCCAATGCTTGCGCAATTCTGTCGGGGTAGAACGCCACCAAATGATTCGCCCTGATGATCTCGTCAACTTGGCAGTTTCGGACCAAGTGCCCGACAAGGTGGTACTCGCGGGTCTGGCTGTTGCCGACGACCGCGTGGCCATCGGGCGAAGTGATGGGATAGGACATGAGCTTCTCCTTGGAACTGGTGAATCAGATCAAGTTCAAAGTGGAGACGCTAGACTCTGGTTGCTGCACCGGAGGTATACGCCTCCACCTGTCGGGGCCTTCAGTTCGAGCTGAGGGCCCCGATGCTTTGAACCGAGCGCTCACTTCCCGTGGAACGGTGGGTTCGCAGAGTCTTGAGCGCTCATAGACGAACATAGCACAACTGCTTCCGCTACATCTAGCCTTCGATCCCATAAGATCCCCGCGGTAGCAGGGACAACGACAAGCCGCTACACCTAGCAGGCTCACCCCCGACACCGGGGACAACAAGGCAATCCTATGTGACACGTCGTCGCGGTCGATGAGACCTTGCCTGCAAGACCCAGCTCCAACCAGAGACCTCCGAACGCTGCCGCCGACCATCTGGGCCCAGACCACCCTCATCAGCGTCCACAGATCAGCTCATCCGCGAGCGCGACCAGCGTCTCCGACGTCCCTGCATCAACCTTGACCGTCGCCAGTCGGTCCGCCCTCGTCGCGCCCCGGTTGACGATGACGATCGGGAGCGCGTCGGCCACCGCGCGGCGCACGATGCGCAGCCCGCTCTGCACGGCCAGGGAGGACCCCGCGACGAGCAGCCCCTGTGACCGGTCCACCAGGGCCAGCGCGCGATCGGCCCGCTCGCGGGGCACGACCTCCCCGAAGTAGACGATGTCGGGCTTGAGGATCCCGCCGCAGTACTCGCACTCCGCGACCACGAACGCGGAGGTGTCCTTGATGACGGCATCGGCGTCGGGGGCGATCTCGATGTCCCCGATCTCCCCCGCCAGATCGTCGACGAAATGTGGGTTCAGTGCCTCCAGGCGCTCGGCCAGGTGGGCGCGGGAGACCACGCGGCCGCAGTTCAGGCACACCACGCGGTCGTAGCGCCCGTGCAGGTCGATGACGGTGCGCGAACCCGCCTCCTCGTGCAGGAGGTCGACGTTCTGGGTGATCACACCGGCGACCACGCCGTCGCGTTCCATCCGCGCCAGTGCCCGGTGCCCGTCATTGGGACGTGTGTCGTGGACGTGTCGCCACCCGACGTGGTTGCGCGCCCAGTACACACGCCGGAAGATCGGGTCCCCGGCGAACTGCTGGTACGTCATCGGGGTGCGCGGCGGCGAGTCCGGCCCGCGGTAGTCGGGGATCCCCGAATCCGTCGACACTCCCGCGCCGGTCAGGACCGCGATCCGCATCCCCGCCAGGACCTCCACCGCGTCGCGCAAGGTGTCGGGGGCCGTCGTCTGGGTGGTCACGTCGTCATCGTACGAGGGCGGCCCCGGACCTGCTGGAGAGGGAAACCGAGGCGCGCCCTCGGTCCCCCGCCGAGGCACGCCTCCAGCGCACCCCGAGGCACGCCCCAGCCGACGCCGAGCAACCCGCATCGCCAGCTGGGGACCTGCCCAGTCGGGAAGCACGAGAGCGCACTTCGAGGGGAGAAATGAGAATCCTCGGTGCCCGAACCCGCCGACGGACTTCGACAGAAAACGGGACGGACCTCGACAAGGAGGGGGCGGGCCGAGTGATCGGCCCGCCCCCTCGTGGCAGTGCATCGCCACCCGCTTGGGCGGCGTGTCCTGGTGCCGGACCGCGGTCCGGTGCCAGCGTTCGCAGGTCTCAGACCGTGCGGGTGTCCAGCGCGAACTCCGCATCGGGCTGGTGCGTGATGCGGTTGCGCAGGTCGCGGCGGAAGATTTCAATGGCCCACATCCAGATGGCGTGTCCGAAGAGCTCGGAGAAGTGCTCCTCGAAGGGCTGGTTCCAGGGAGCGGGGACGACGCCCATGAGGGGCATGATCACGACGTGGAAGGCGATCCACAGCGCAACACCGAAGGCAGCGCCCTGCCAGAGCTTGATCTGGGGGAAGCGCTCGGCGAGCACGGTGTAGACGACCGCGAAGAAAATCGAGAATCCGAAGTGGATGATGAAGGAGACCCAGGGCAGTCCGTCATTGCCGTTGTAGGCGTACGAGGAGTGCACGAAGTTGTCCGAGAAGCCGAGCAGCTCAAGGAAGGCCTGGGGCGGGTTGGTGACCGCGCGCTCGGGGGTACGCGGGGGGAGGGGGACCTCCCAGCCAAACTTGACGATGGCGCCGACGATGCCGGCGATGATGCCGACGATGACGGCGACCTTGTAGTTCCTGCGGGATGGATCAGTCTGTGTGAGGGCCATGGGACCAGCGTGCTCCCCTCCGGAAGAGAACTTCAACATTCGTCCGGTCAGTGGTGTTGTGTGACATCGTGAGCGCAGGCCACATTCCGCGGAACGGTGCGGAATGATGGGACTTCGGTGTCATCAACCCCACACCCTGCCGCCCCGAGGCCCACAGCGCCGCAGGACCAATCCTGACCATGTGATTCCCCCACATTCCCACATGCATCTGACGGCAGTCGCGACCCCTGCGGGCGGACCAGGATCGAGCGCGCTCGGTTCATCGGACGCTGGCGTGCCCGTGGCCCCGACCAGGTCCCGCTCGACTGCCGACCTCCGGCCGAAGCAGGCCCCCGGATGCAGCAGGCCCCCGGATGCAGCGGGCCCCGGGTCGTCATGCACCCGACCCGGGGACCCTCTTGCCTGTTGCTTCGCCCGCCCCGTCCTAGATCCGCTCCTGGACCCGTGTGAACACGTCGCGCAGGGCGGACTCGATGAAGTCGAAGTCCTCCTGTCCCGAGATCAGGGGTGGCGCCACCTGGACCACCACGTCGCCGCGGTCGTCGGCGCGCACGTAGAGGCCGTCCTCGTAGAGGGCGGGGTTGAGGAAGGCCCGGATGCGGTCCGCCTCCTCCTCGGTGAACCGCTCGCGTGTCCTCTGGTCGCGCGTCAGCTCGATGCCCCAGAAGTAGCCGGCACCCCGCACGTCGCCCACGATCGGGATGTCGTAGAGCTTCTCCAGGGTGGAGCGGAACGCCGGGGCCTGCCTGCGCACTCGCCCCACCAGGTCCTCGGACTCGAAGACGTCCAGGTTCGCCAGGGCCACCGCGGCCGAGACCGGGTGGCCCGCGAAGGTGTAGCCGTGCCGGAGCACGTACTCCCCGTGCGCGAAGGGCTCGTAGATGCGGTCGGAGACGAGCACCGCGCCGATGGGCGCGTACCCCGAGGACAGTCCCTTCGCGGAGACGATGATGTCGGGCTGCAGGCCCAGGTCCGGCCCCGCGAAGAGCCCGCCGGTGCGGCCGTAGGCGCAGATGACCTCATCCGAGACGAGGATGACGTCGTGCGCGTCCGCGATCTCGCGCAGCCGCTGGAAGTAGCCGGGTGGGGGCGTGAAGCACCCACCGGAGTTCTGCACCGGCTCCACGAACAGCGCGGCCACCGTGTCCGGCCCCTCGCGCAGGATGGTCTCCTCCACGGCGTCGGTGATCCAGCGCCCGTAGGCCTCCTCGTCGTCCCAGAACTCCTCCGGCGAGCGGTACCAGTTCGGTGTCGGCACCTCGACGGCGCCCTCCACCAACGGTGCGAAGGGAGCGCGGTAGGGCTCGATGCGCGTCAGGGAGAGCGCACCATAGGTGGTCCCGTGGTAGGCGCCTGAACGCGAGAGGACCTTGCGCTTGCCCGGCTTCCCCTGGATGGTCCAGTAGTTCTTGACGATCTTCAGGGCCGCCTCCACACCCTCGGAACCCCCCGAGGTGAAGAACACGTGGTTGAGGTCGCCGGGCGCCGCCAGGGCGAGGCGCTCGGCCAGGTCGATGCCCGGCTCGTGCCCGTAGCCCCACAGTGGGAAGAAGGGCAGGGTGCGGGCCTGTTCGGCAGCCGCCCGGGCCAGTTCCTCCCGCCCGTGCCCGACCTGGACGGTGAACAGCCCCGAGAGTCCGTCGAAGATCTGGCGGCCGGCGGAGTCCCAGATGTGGACACCCTTGCCGCGCACGATCGTGGGCAGGCGGTCCTGCGCCCACCCCGACTGGTCCGTGAAGTGCCCCCACAGGTGCCGCGAGGCCGCGGTGTTGCGCGGTGTCCCCAGCGGCGTGGTCCCGGCCGAGGGGTGGTGGATCACCGGGACCTCACTCGCCGACGAGGGCGGGGCCGTCGCGCTGGGGGCCGGTTGCGTGGCCGGTGCCGTCGTGCTCATCGTGCGGCCCCCTTGACCACGGAGGCCTCCTCGCCGGCCTTCTCGGCACGCTCCGCCGCGGCCTGCGCGGCC
>JBQEKJ010000031.1:8361-14905 GCA_052103835.1 Pauljensenia sp. | reverse complement strand
TATGGATCCTCTCGGTCAGGCCATCGCCGTGGGCGACCGGGGTCACCCCGACGGCACGCAGCTTGTCGTGATGGCGTGGCGAGGCGGTGCCGATGACGGTCGCTCCGGTTGCGGAAGCCAGCTGGGAGGCGATGTACCCGACCCCGCCCGATGCGGCGTGGACCAGGACCGTGTCCTCCTCGGTGATGCCGAGTGTCTCCACGCAGCGAAGCGCAGTCAGACCCGCCAGTGGCAGCGCTGCCGCCTCATCGAATCCGAGACCATCAGGGACGTGCGCAACCGATGTGGCGGGGACCGCGACGTACTCAGCGAAGGTCCCTCCGGACACGAAGTCCTTGCGCGCATAGGAGGCGACGCGCTCCCCCACCTCGAACTCCGGGACGTCGGGTCCCAACGCTGCGATCTCACCGGAGACGTCCCAGCCGGGGATCACGGGGAAGACCACGTCGAGGAGCTTGTCCAGACCACCCGCCATGAGCTCCCAGTCCACGGGATTCACCGCCGCCCGGTGGACCTTGATCAGGACGGAGCCGGGTCCCAGCTTCGGGACGGGCACGTCGGAGAGGGACAGGACATGGGGCTCCCCGTAGCGGGAGTACGTCAGCGCACGCATGACCGGTACAACGACGACGAGGGTCGCGGCATTCCCACGTCACACCCATCACGTCGACTGTCCGCGGTCTGTCCCCCGGGTCCTTCCGCCGCCACGACCCACTCCCTCCGCCACGACCCTCCTCACTGCCGCCGCTGGGAGCGCTTCCTCTCGGCCCGCTTGCCCTCGGCGCGCGTGGGCACCCGTGCAGCCGTCTCCTCCACGACGTGCTGGAGCCACTCGCGGTCCTCCAGCAGGTCCCCGGGGATGCGCCAGTACATCCTGGACCCCTTGTACGCCTCACCCTTGAGGTCCTCCGTCAGGCGCGGGTCCGTGAAGGTGGTGATCTTGAGGCTCAGCACGCCATCAGTGACGAAGCCCAGGACCCGCCCGTCCAGGTACAGCGCGTAGTCGCCGAACATCCGGCGCACCATCACCGGCAACGGGGCCAGCTGGTCGCGGATGTAGTCGACGTCCTCCTCGCGGGTGGTCATGCTGTGAGCCTATGACCCCCGTGGTCGACCCGCGCGGGCGCCCCGCCCTCGTCAATGCCCACGAACGCGGAAGGGAACCCCTGGCACCCCTGCCCCGTGACGGACATCCGACGAGGGCGGGGCGCTCAGCGTGCCGCGCGGTGTGCCTTCAGCCACCCGTCGATCGCGTCCCAGGTGGAGACCCCGACCACGGTGAACCCGAGGAGGACACCCAGGACCCGCCAGGTCTCCTGGTCCACCCCTCCGATGTCCGACAGGTAGGTCACGAGAGCGGGGTTCACGAGGATCCCACGCCCCAGCAGGGTCAACACCCAACTGATGAAGAGGACGGCGAGGGCGGTGTTGAGCGCTGCGAGCATCGTGGTCCAGTGCCCACGGGCGTGGACAAGGACGGCCAGCAGCGCCTCCGCGGCGATCAGTACCACCAGTGCCCCGACGGCCCACGGCCACAGCGCTGGATTGAGGAAGGGCAGTGACTCCCCTCCCACGCGCACCAGCCCCAGGATGCCGTCCCAGGCGATGGCAGCGGCAGCGAGGGTGAGCAGAGCCAAGGATGCGACCAGGTCCGAGCGCCCAGCGCCCGTCTCCTGCGGCTCCGGGAGGCGGTCGACATCCCAGGTGGTACCCGCATTCGCACCCGAACGCTCCAGGGCAGCGAAGACCACCGTCACCCAGAAGCAGACGTGGAGGGCGACCGAGACGCCTGCGGCCACGGATTGGCCGATGATCTGACCGATCGGGGCACCTGCCAGTGACTGTCCGAGGACCACCACCGCGAACACGGAGACAGGCACGATCGCGAGCAGGAGCTTCAGGAGGCGCCACCAGGCAAGGTAGTAGCGGGGCCCGATCAGCTGCAAGGGACGCTCGGCGAAGCTCGCAGCCAGGGCCGCGGGGTCTCCGAGCCCGTTGAGCACCGCACGTTCGGCCTGCTGGCGGTCCTCGCCCTGCTCGGTGCGGGTCTCGATGGCCTCGTCGATGGAGGCCCGGAGCTCGTTGCGCACGTCCTCCTGCGCGGGGACCGGGAGGCTCCTCGTGGTGGCGGACAGGTAGCGCTCGGTGAGGCTGGTGTCCGGGGTGGAGTTGGGGGTGGGTTCCGGGGTGGCGTCCATGTCAGTGCTCCTCGTCCGTCATTTCGGTGTTCGGGCGGCGTTTGCTGGGGGCAGGCTCATGGACGAGTCGTCCTGAAGGTGATCGGCTGGGAGCGTGTCGGGTTGCGCATCGACGCGCGCCGCTGACTCCTGTCCGGACGAGAGTGCGTCGGCAGGTGCACCCGCATCTGTGGAGCCGGGTGCGGGTGTCGACGAGCCGGATCCGCCGGGAGTGACAATCGCGAGCTGCGTGATCGCATGACTCAGCGCCCACCACTCCTGGGTCAGCGCCTCACCCAGCCGCTCACCCTCGGGGGAGGTGCGGTAGAACTTGCGCGGCCGGGCCTCGTCGGTGTTCCACTCACTGCTGAGGTGGCCCTGCTTCTGGAGCCGCCGCAGCAGCGGGTAGAGCGTGTTCGCATCGGTGGTGAAGCCCCTGCGTTCCAGCTCCTGGAGCAGGCCGTACCCGTAGCCGGGCGTGCGCAGCAGCTCCAGGCACGCCAGCACGATCGTGCCGCGGCGCAGCTCCTGCAGATGAGCACTGAACTCGTCGTCCATGTCGGCAACAATACTGTGTCTGACACACTATTGGCAACAGCTATCTCCATAGTGCGGGGCTTGCCCGGGGTGCGCGCTGACACCGCGCGGCGACCTGGGGAGCTCTCCTCCCCCATGAGGTCCGCCGGCATGCACTGGGCATGGACGAGCGCCCGGTGCCCGCCATCACCACCCCGGGTTTAGGAGACCTCGCCGAGGCAGCAGAGGGCACATCCATGCAGTGTCATCACGACCGGCCGGGCTCACGACCTCGACTCGGGGGAGTTCACCACCTCGGAGACTGCCTCGACGATCAGGCCGAAGGAGGTTGCCCCCGCGTCGGGAGTACCAACGCTCTTGTCAGCCAGCGGGCGCGCCCGGCCGAGCTTGGGCGTCAACGGAGCCGTTGCCGCTGCGGCCCGGATCGCGACGTCAGCAGCACGTTCCCATGCCTGGGCAGCATTGACACCTTCGGAGACCTCGGCACGCAGCGTCGCGAGGAAGGGCACCAGAGCATCCACGATGGTCTTGTCACCGACCTCGGCGCGACCGAGGTCGGTGATCGCGCCGGCGAAGGCGTCCACCGCTGCCACGACATCACCGGGCCCATAGCCGTCCGCTCCGTCATCCAGTGCATTGCCGGCGGCTTCCAGCCCAGCTCCCCACAGCACCCCGGAGGTTCCACCGGCCTCCGCTGCCCATGCCCGCCCAGCCGTGCGCAGCAACCACCCGGGGCCACCCGTGGTCTTCTCCGCTGCCCGGAGTGCCGCGTCCACACCCTTGACCATTCCTCTCCCATGGTCGCCATCCCCGGCGATGGCATCGATGCCCCCCAGGAACACTTCCTGTTCGTGGAGGACGGCCGAGACACGGGACAGCGCCTCCAGCACCACAGGTGCGGCCGAAGCGCCAGCAGCGGAGGGCACGGGAGCCTCCTCCTGGGTGGCCGCCGCTGCACCGATGCGCGGAGGGCGCAGTCCCGCGATCGCCGCATGTGACTTCCGATAGGCCGGGGCGTAGGCATCCGCAGCCCACATCGTCTCCAACTCGTCATCCAGCCACATGAGCGTCAGGGAGCAGCCTCCCATGTCCAGGCTCGTGACGAGCTCGCCGACCTCGACATCCAATGGTTCCAGGCCCGCGGCCCGCAGTCGTGGAGCGATCGCCCCCCAGAGCAGGAACAGCTCCTCGTACTTCGTCGTGCCCAACCCATTGACGATGACACCGACCTTCCTCGTCGATGTCTGCGGGGCATCGTCGAGGATGCCGTCCACCAGAAGCTCAGCCAGCTCGTCCGCGGTTCCCAGGGGCGCATCGTGGATCCCGGGCTCGCCATGAGTGCCCAGGCCGACACCCATCTGCCCCTTGGGCACGGTGAACAACGGCGCCCCCGCTCCCGGCATGGTGCACCCCGAGAAGGCGACACCGAAAGACCGGGTCGCAGCATTGGCAGCGCGACCGACGCGCTCGACCTCGTCGAGGTCATACCCTGCAGCAGCTGCGGCGCCCATCGCCTTGAAGACGGTGAAGTCCCCAGCGATCCCGCGGCGCTTGCTCTCCTCCGGGGACGACGCCACGTCATCGGTCACCAGCACGATCCGGGTGTCGATCCCCTCGCGACGCAGCCTCTCCGCTGCGATGCCGAAGTTCATGACGTCACCGGCGTAGTTGCCGAAGGTCAGGATGACGCCCTTGCCCTGATCAGCCGCCCTCGCCACCGAGTACACCTGGGCGGCGGAGGGTGAGGTGAAGATGTTGCCGACGACGGCCCCTGCCGCCAGACCCGGTC
Source organism: Pauljensenia sp. (assembly GCA_052103835.1). Classification (GTDB taxonomy): domain Bacteria; phylum Actinomycetota; class Actinomycetes; order Actinomycetales; family Actinomycetaceae; genus Pauljensenia. The sequence goes on along the minus strand of JBQEKJ010000031.1, from coordinate 10,402 downwards.
CCACCAGCCCGCAGAACGCCGGGTAGTGTCCCGAGCCACCTCCGACAACGACCGCCACCTCTGGGCGGTCACCCCGGAAGGAGACCACCCCACCGGGAACACCACGGAGACGGTCTGCATAGAGGTCCAGGAAGGCCGCGAACTGGTCATCCGCGAAGTCCGCAGGATTGTTGTAGATGAACGTCATTGTCGTCTCCTGTTGAGCTGCGTTGAGTGGCATTGCCCCAGCACCCTCATCCGATCCTCACACTCGAGGGGCTCGGGGACGGCACCCGTGCCGACACACGCCCTGACCCCCGTGGAACGGACATGACCACCGTAGGGCGACCTCCTGACGTCCGGCAACCGGTCACGCAAGTGAGCAGACACGGGCCCGGGTCTCCCTCGGCGCTGGTCCCGAGAACCCGCCCTGACCGCCCCGCACCGACCACTCAGGGACTCCGGGCCCCAGGGACGACATGGCTGAGCCTCATCGGGGACTCCCCGTGCACGCCCGCCCGTGGGCGACCCTCCTGGTGGATGAGCTCCGCCGGCTGGTGGCGCGCCGGGCCCTCGCCAGCCCTCGACCTCGAAGAACGTGGCGAACTGCGTCCTGTTCATCCACACCCACCAGATCGCGGAGAGGATCGTCAGGTGTGTGCTCACAGCGCCGATCGTGTGGCCTCCGGAATCGGCATCGCGGAGTTGGGCGGAGGACAGGGAAGCGGTGACGACGAGGACCGGGCAGAAGAGAAGTGTGGGGAGAGTCCGCCCGGTGTGCCTCGGAGGGTCGGGGGCGCATGCGAGTCAGGGTGAAGTGCGGATGCGCGCTGGCGGGAATGAGGGTTCCCCCGCCCGCATGTCCGGCGGGCGTCGGGACGGGGTGGGATGACGAGGGCGACGCTGCTCTGCTCCATCGGACGGGTCGGAGTAGCAGATCGGCGACCGGACAGTGGAGACTGCGGACATGGAGCCCTCGTCGCAGGACATCACACATTGGGACGCACTGGCACGCGCCGGACAGGCGTTCGGTGGCACATTGCGGGTGTTCGGCGACTTCTTCGGCAAGCCCCTCGACAACTTCCATCTGCCCATGTCCTGCGAAGAGGGTCCCTCCGGAGAACTCCGGTTTCACTTCAACGAGGGCGAGCTCCTCTCGGTGTGGGAGCCTTCGGACGTCCAGATCTCCGGGTCGGAGTTCCACATCGGTGGCGCCCGACGGGTGCTCTGGGCATGGTTCTACTACGGCCGCCCTGCCGCACCCGAGAACCTGCGTTTCATCGAGCACGTCGTGCAGGGACCCTTGGTGTCCATCACGCGCACCGGCATTCGCGACCGCACTACCAGTCGACGTTGGCACCTGAGGAATCGGGACCAACCAGCCGTGGAGCTGGTTGGCCACACCCAACCGGCCTGGCCCGTGCGTCGGGTCGGCCGCCAGCGACCGGTCCCGCTGCGCAGTACCACCCACGAGGGCGGCTCCCGCAGTCCGGAGTCCTCCGAGTGACCCGTGTCGTCACTCGGGTTGCCGTGTCGACACGGTTCAGACACAGACGACAACAAGCCCCACCTCACGCCCCACAGCAGAGCAGCCGCCGCCTGAACCCAGCACACCCCCGCGGCCACAGGCACGGCCACACTGACAAGCACCTTGCCGACTCGAGGAGTCTGTGGCGGGACCGAGAGCCGACGCCTGGCGCAGTTGCGCGAGTCCGCGCCCCGCGCCCGTCGAACAGGTGACCGGTCAACGAACCGTGCGGGACAGACAGTCAGCGGTCCGAACGCGACAGACAGTCAGTTGTCGGAGCGCGAGAACCGATTCTGCATCCCGTTGCTGGCGATGAGGAGCACTCGGTCCAACAGCGCTTCGGTCTCGGTCCGCACCGTGGCGGCGAGCTCCTCGTTCGCACCCGCCAGGACCTCGCGGAGTGCAGCCTCGTCGGACACTGCGCCCACACCTGCATCAGTGGTGCGGATGCTCGCGTGACCGGCGCTGAGGACCTTCTGCTGGTAGCGCTCAATCTCGGGGATCGTGAGCGCCCACACCTGCAACAGTGGTGCG